>NZ_JAUBQM010000020.1:0-76557 GCF_036701245.1 Microcoleus sp. Pol14D4 | reverse complement strand
TTTACTCAGAATGGCTGCAATTGGTCACAACAGCCTTATTTAAGTATTTGTACTTATTGCAAAAGTGACACGCTCCCGACGCACTCAAGTGAAAAGCATATACTAAGTATTGTAGTTCATCAGTAATCATAAAGTAGGGTAAAACCTTGATATGAAACCATACCAGCAAATAGCGATCGACGAATGTGGGGAACCTTTAGTCCCTATTCCAACAGAACATTTTGTCTTTGAAATCCCGCACCCTTATCAAAAGTTGGGTGCTCCCTATCACAACAGCAAAGCAGATTCACCTTACTATTTGCGGCAAGGAGTTGTAGATAGTTTAATCGCTGCTCAAACCCAGCTACAACAAAATCACCCTAATTGGAAAATTCTGATATTTGACGCTTATCGGCCGGTGGAAGTCCAGCAATTTATGGTGGATTATACTTTCAATCAAATTGCTTTAGCTCAAGGCTGCGAATTTCCGGTTTCGGAAGACAAACGCCAAGTAATTATAGAACACGTATATCAATTTTGGGCAGTACCGAGCCTCGATCGCGCGACGCCTCCCCCTCACAGTACAGGTGCAGCTTTAGATGTAACTTTAGTGAATGAAAATAATCTGCCCATTGATATGGGTTCTCCGATTGATGAAATATCAGAACGTTCTTATCCAGATTATTTTGCTAACAGCAATCACCCACAAGAACAGCAATATCACCGTCACAGGCAAACCTTAAAAAATGCGATGATAAATGCAGGTTTTCAGCAACATCCTAACGAATGGTGGCATTTTTGTCTGGGCGATCAAATGTGGGCTTGGTTGACAAATCAAAACAATAGTGGTATTCAATTGATTGCTCGATATGGCCGGTATTAAAAGGGTACGCAATTAAATCTGCACTGGCGCACTCGCAACCTTGAGAAACCGGGTTTGTTGACAAAAAACCTCAGCTTTTAGGTGCTTTCTTCGGGAAGAAACTCGGTTTCTGACACTCTATGCGTCCAGGACTATAAAAGCTCGATCGCCATAAATAATTTGTATCATCAGACACGCCAACTATTGCCAGCGGGGTAGCAGTGCTTTAAAATCAACGAGAGCGAACAAGTGCAGGCAAATCAAGCCAGCACCGCAAACCCTAAAGGATAACTCAGAGTTCACCCAATGAAAGCACTCATCCTCTCTGGCGGCAAAGGAACACGCTTGCGTCCCCTCACCTATACGGGTGCTAAGCAATTGGTTCCTGTAGCAAATAAGCCGATACTGTGGTACGGAATTGAAGGAATTGTGGCGGCTGGGATTACGGATATTGGGATTATTATTAGTCCCGAAACCGGGGAAGAGGTGAAGACAAAAACAGGAGATGGATCTCGCTTCGGTGCAAAAATTACTTATATCTTGCAAGCAGAGCCGGCGGGACTCGCTCACGCGGTGAAAATTGCCAGACCGTTTTTGGGAGATTCTCCGTTTATTATGTATTTGGGAGATAACTTAATTGAAAATCAGCTACAGCCGTTTTTAGATATTTTTAACAAGCAGAAACTAGACGCCCTGATTTTGTTGCGTCCCGTTCCCAATCCCTCTGCTTTCGGTGTGGCAAAAGTTGATGAGAAAGGAAGAGTTTTGGAGTTAGTAGAAAAACCACAAGTCCCGCCATCGAATTTAGCACTGGTGGGAATTTACTTTTTTGCTCCTACTATTCACGAGGCGATCGATCAAATTCAACCTTCGCCCCGGGGCGAACTCGAAATTACCGATGCCATTCAACAGCTCATCAATCAGGAAAAACACGTAGAAGCCTGCAATTTAGAAGGTTGGTGGCTGGATACGGGGAAAAAAGACGATTTGCTGAGTGCAAACCAAATCATTTTAGATAGCCGTATAGTAGCTTCAACTGAATTAACAGTAGATGCGAAAAGTCAAATTATCGGGCGAGTGCAAATAGGGGAAGGAACGGAAATTATTAATTCTACAGTTCGCGGGCCGGTGGTAATTGGGGAAAATTGCCGCATTGAAAATTGCTTTATCGGGCCTTACAGCAGTATTGCCGATCGCGTGACGATGATTGATGCCGATATCGAACACAGTGTAATATTGCAAGGGGCGAAAATAGTTGGCATTCACCAGCGAATTGTTGACAGCGTGATCGGGCAACGAGCTCAACTCACAAATGCGCCGGCTCGTCCAAAAGCTCTGCGGTTTATGATTGGTGATGACAGTCAAATTGAGTTATAACAATCCTTGCAGAAGCCGTAAAGTTTTTAACCCACCCCAACCCTCCCCTTGGTAAGGGGAGGGATTAAGAAATTCACAAATGATTTAGGATTGCTATAGCTTAAATTGAGATAGTGCCAATATCGGAAGCAATAATCCTGATGTAACAAGAGATGAATTTTCTTGTGGGGAGTAGGGTTAGGCATCCTGCCCCCCCTGGAACACGCATCTTGCCTGTTCCACAATTATTCACACAGCAAAGCTGCCTGTTCACAATTAGTTATCATGATTGCAACAGCAAAGATGCCGGTTCCATAATAAGTCATAGTAAGTTAGCTAAAGGAGAGGAAAGTTTGCAGTACGAAGAAATACCAACTCAACAGATAATACATAAATTGCGACAAACTTTGGAGCCGCGAATTGGTATTGCTGAGCAGCCTCTGTCGGAAACCGAAAATAGTGCGATCGCCCAAAATGAAGATGACGAAGACATCGCCCTTTTAAAGGCAGGTTTCGACATTTATAACATCCCAATTACCTCTTACCAAAGGCGACTCGGTTCCGCAGTCATCGCCGTTAGAAAAATAGTCCGAAAATTGCTCAGACCCGTACTAGAACGCCAAGTTATTTACAATTTCGCTAATACCCGTGTAGTTCAAACACTGACCATTCAATTGCAAAAATTGCAAGAAAATCAGCAAACTCTAGAGAAAAAAATTGAATCCGACTTCAGCAGCGCATCTCCCGAAGTTACAGCACAGCTTGAGACTCAACAAAGAGCGATCGCAACTTTTCAGTCTGAAATAGAGCAAATTAAAGCAGTGCAGCAGCAACATACTGCTATTTTAGAGAAGATTACCGCTCAATTGCTCGATCGACAACAATAAAGCATCAAAGATGACCACACTGCCCATATGCTCGCTAATTATAGTCAACTATAACGGTCTGCGCCACACGAAAGATTGCTTAAAATCTCTACAAAAACTTGCGTACCCCGAACAGCAACTAGATTTAATTGTAATTGATAATTGCTCTCAAGACGATTCCGTTACTTCCCTGCGCGAACTATTTCCAAAAGTTCGGATTTTTGTCAACTCCGCCAACAACTTTGCTAAAGCCCTCAACCTCGGCATCAGCGCGGCAAAAGGGCGATATATCGGCTTTCTAAATAACGATGCTACCCTAGACAGTCGCTGGTTAGAGATTCTTGTAAAACGGCTAGAAACTAATAAAGAAGTAGGTGCGACTAGCGGCAAATTGCTGTTTAAAGACGGGCAGATTAACAGCGCTGGCATTCAGCAATTGCCTAATTTTTATTGGCAAGATGTCGGTTTTGGCGAAAAAGATTCGGGACAGTACGATACAGAACGGGAAGTCGAAGGGCTTTGTTGGGCGGCGGTGCTTTTTCGCAGAGAATGTCTCGAAGATGTGGGGCCGATAGATGAAGATTTTGTCATGTATTTTGAGGATGTAGAGTTTGCCAAACGCTGCCACAAACGCGGTTGGAAAATGCTTTATACTCCCGCAGCTATCGCTCATCACGAATATAGGGGTTCGAGTAAAGGAAGCAAACTTACCGAGTATTTCTGCAACCGGAATCGGTTTTTGTATTTGGCAAAACATGAACCGTTGCAATTAGTCAAGGGAATTCATACTTCTGATTTTTTTACTAACAAGCAGTACGATTTGCTGTTTGAGAGTTTATTTGTAGCGATTAAAAAGCTGCTGGATTATCAGAAACCAGAAATCATTGAAACTGTATTGCCACAGTTGTCGGAAAAGTTGGCGGTGATTTACAGTCGGATGAAGATCGATCGCATTTTGTCTCGCTTACAGGTGGTTCGGGGCGATCGCAAAATGTCGATCGCCATTTACGATCACGGACTGCATTTTATTGGTGGCGGTCAAAAATACGTCGCTACCCTCGCCTCGCTGCTACAAAATGAATTTGACATTACTTTTATCGCCAACAAACCAGTTGCTGTTTCCGACTTAGAATCGTGGTACGGACTTAACCTTTCAGGATGCAAAATTAAAATTATGCCCTTGGCGTTTTACGAGAAACGCGGAATGCAGTGCATCGATTCCAGCATCATCGTGGAAGATATGGAAAATCCCTTTGATGAAATTGCCAGAGAAAGCAAAAACTACGATATTTTTATCAACGCGAACCAACTGGAAAAAGTTAAGCCACTGTCGCCAATCTCAATATTTTTCTGCCACTTTCCCAATACCTTCCGCAACCGTCACTTTGCTGTCGATGACTACACTTTCATTATTGCCAACAGTCAATTTACTGTTAAGTGGTTGGAGAAACGCTGGAACCTACAGCCAACTTTTCTGCTTTATCCGCCGATAGAAATGGCAACCGTTAAAGTGCCGAAAGAAAAAATAATTTTGGCGGTGGGACAGTTTGAAGCTGGGGGAACAAAAAAGCAAATTGAACTAATTAAAGCTTTCCGCTGTTTGCTAGCAGATTATCCCGAAGATTTTCAAGGATGGCGGCTTGTTTTAGCTGGCAGCAGCATTCCCCGCAATCCTTATTTAAAGACTGTTCAGAATTTATTGAAGCAAGATTCAAGGGCGATCGATCTCAAAGTCAATGTTGACTTCGATGAGGTAAAATCGCTTTATGCTAGAGCAAGCATATTTTGGCACGGCTGCGGTTTGGGTGAAGTCAATCCTCAAAGATTTGAACATTTCGGGATGGCGACTGTCGAAGCCATGCAAAATAGTTGTGCTCCGATTGTTTTCAACGGCGGCGGTCAACCGGAAATTGTCGAACATGGGCGATCGGGCTTTTTGTTCAATACCGTTGAGGAACTGTGCCAGCATTCACATCAACTAATTGTTAATCCCGATTTGCTAGCAGAACTTCAAGCTGGTGCACAGCAACGCAGTCAGAACTTTAGACTTGCACATTTTGAGAAAAAAGTCAATAGTTTTTTTGATATTATTCACCAAGAGTATGCTACAATTCGGCTGCCAAATCCTGCCGATATAGCTCAAATGCTCGATCGAACTTAAAGGCTAATTAAGTAGTCCATCAGGGGTTAAAATCCTTAGCCCAAAGCTAAAGTCCTCTTGCATAGGACTAATATCAAAGTCAATTTTATTACCGTTTTATTCAGTCCGCGCAGGCGGACTTTGTATGTGTAGTCGCGACTTCCAGTCGCCGGAACTCTAAAATCATGTCTAATTCACTGTTAATCAATTTGTCCTTTTTAACACCCGAACCAACGGGAATCGGGACTTACGCCGCTAATCTTTTCCCGCAACTGCAACAGCTAGAACCAACATTACTCGCTTCCCAGCAAATTGATAATTATACTTGCCACCCAATTCCCGAAACTCTGACACCGGATCGAGGGCCGAAAGGACAAATTAACAGGCTGCTGTGGACTCAATTTGACTTACCTAAAATTTACAAAAAATTGCAGTCTAGCCTGATATTTTCCCCTATTCCCGAAGCACCTTTGTATTCCGGCTGCCGCTACATCGTCACTGTTCACGATTTAATTCCTTTACGATTTCCCCGACGGTTTTCTCGTTTAACAACTTATTTCCGCTACTACATACCGCAGGTTTTGCGGCAAGCAGAACACATTATTTGCGATTCTCAAGCAACGGCGGCAGATGTTGCTAATTTTTACCAAATTCCGCCTAAAAATATGACCGCAATTCCCCTAGCTTGCGATAATATTAATTTTAGATATCTCGACTTGCCCGCCAAAAATTATTTTCTTTATACAGGTAGACACGATCCTTACAAAAACTTAGAAAGATTAATTGCTGCATTTGCGAGTTTGCCCGATCGCGCAAATTACGAATTATGGCTAGCAGGGCCTCCCAATGCCTACACGCCGCAATTGACAGCACAAGTTGAACAATTAGGTTTACAATCTTTGGTAAAATTTCTCGGTTACATTCCCTATTCTCAATTGCCCGTACTGATGAATCAGGCGATCGCCCTAGTTTTCCCTACACTGTGGGAAGGATTCGGCTTACCAATTTTAGAAGCAATGGCTTGCGGCACACCAGTCATCACATCCAACCTATCATCGATGCCAGAAGTAGCCGGAGATGCGGCATTATTAGTCAATCCTTACAGCGTCGGAGAAATAGCCGAAGCCATGCAAACAGTAGCCACAGATTCAAAAGTGCGATCGAACTTAAAAACTGCTAGTTTAGCCAGATCATCTCAATTTAGCTGGCACAAAACCGGAACAGCAACCGCCAACATCTTACAGCAATATCTTTAAATCTTCCCTCTCTTCCTTTCTCCTCTCTGCGTCCTCTGCGCCCTCTGCGGTTAAATAAAAAAATCCCACCAAAAACCGCAATCTACATATTATCCCATGCCCAATCCCCAATCCAACCTGCTCATCAACCTCTCCTTCCTAATTTCCAAACCCACCGGCTTAGCCATCTACGCCAAAAACCTATTTCCCCACCTAAAATCCCTCAACCCCACATTACTCACAGCAGAAAAATTCCCCAATAACAACTGCTACCAAATCCCCGCCAACCTAACACCAGAACAAGGAACAAAAGGACACATCAACCGATTGGTGTGGACACAAACCCAACTCCCAAAAATTTACAAACAGCTAAAATCTAACCTGTTATTTTCCCCAATTCCCGAAGCTCCTCTATTTGCAAATTGCCGCTATATAATAACAGTACATGACTTGATAGCGCTGCGATTTCCCCGCCGGTTCGATCCTCTGACACCTTACCACCGCTACTACATTCCCCAAGTGCTGCGGCAGGCTCAACACGTAATATGCGACTCTGAATCAACTGCCAAAGATATCGCTAATTTTTGCAATATTCCTACTCATTTAATTACGCCAATTTTCCCCGGATACGATACCAGTTTTTTTCGTTTTCTAGACTTACCAACAAGCAATTATTTTCTTTATATCGGGCGCCACAATCCATATAAAAATGTGCAGCGAGTGGTAGCAGCGTTTGCTGCTTTGCAGCAGAATTCCGAGTACGAATTGTGGATAGCAGGTTCGGAAGACAAACGCTATACGCCATTGCTGAAGGCACAGGTTCAAGAATTGGGATTGTTCGATCGAGTAAAATTCCTAGATTACCTCCCCGCAGCCGACTTGCCCAAAGTCATCAACCAAGCGATCGCCCTGGTTTTTCCCAGTCTTTGGGAAGGATTCGGCCTCCCCGTGCTCGAAGCAATGGCCTGTGGCACTCCTGTAATCACTTCTAACCTGTCTTCAATGCCCGAAGTGGCTGGGGGTGCAGCATTATTAGTAAACCCCTACAGCGTCGAAGAAATTGCCTCTGCTATGCACCAGCTTGCAGTGGATGCCAAAGTTCGATCGCACTTGCGGAATCTCGGTTTAGCCAGAGCAAAACAATTTAGCTGGGAAAAAACAGGCCTGGAAACTGCTGCTATTCTCGATCGATATCTTTAACGAAGGAAGAAGGAAGAGGGAAGAGGGAAAAGGGAAGAAGGAAGAAGGAAGAGGGAAGAAGTCAGTAGGTAGATTAATGCCCCATGCCCCATGCCCAATTCCCAATTCCCCCTCCCCCTGACAGCCTGAGTGAGGGACTGTAGCCCCTTTTACTTATTGATACCCAACTGATCGCCGCGCTTGTACTGCTGATAAGCAGCAAAAAACAGCCCCGACAGAGTAACAAAGATTAGACCCAGAACAATACCTGAAAGCAGCGGTTCTACCATGAGATCTCCTTAACGTTAAGATTTAACAACCTATTTTTAATATTACCAGCACTTACACAGATGAATTTTCCGAAAAACGACCTTCCGGGAGTATTAGATCTTGCTCTCCCCGCTGCGAACGATTAAGCTATGTTATGAGAAATAAATTTTCTTGTAGATACTATTTTTAATTGAACTCCTTTGAATAACCAACTTGCCAGGAATGAAATTAAAAACCCGATCGAGCGACTAGCCATATTTGGGGTAGCGGTGTTGCTTGCCATCATCTTGGCAACGATCGCAATTCGTCAGTTTCAAGTCGCCGATCCTTACGTCAAAAGCGTACTATCCCTCACGGGCAACCCGTTTCAGGGTTCTGCCATCTTTCAAATGAACTGTGCGGGCTGTCACATATCCGTTTCAGACAGTCAAGTCGGGCCCAACTTGCACGGAGTGTCCGAGCGCAAATCCGAATTCGATCTGATCCGGCAAGTCACCAGCGGGCAAACCCCACCAATGCCGCAGTTTCAGCCGAGTCCGCAAGAAATGGCCGATTTGCTGAAATACCTCGAACAAATTTGACCAAAGAAGGGGAACGGAATTCGTTCCCCTTCTTTGGCAAAGCCTCGAAGCATGGGTTTCGAGGCTCTGCTTTCAGTTAGTCCGTCTCTGGTGGGCCGACAGGCAAGTGTAGGATCTGTTGCAACTGCCGAGTTTTATCTGCAGACTAAACCAGCAAGCTAAAACTCTGAGCCGATAACTGGCTCGGCTGTACGCCCGTCACTATAGCCAAAATCTGGTCGCTGTTGGCGATTCCGATCGCCGTCGAGCCATTAGTTTCGGTCAATGACAGTTGATTGAAGTCCAAGCCTCCGAGCAACCCGATCGAATCAACTCCTGCGGTGAAGTTGATAATGGTGTCAATTCCTCCGCCCGCTGACAAGACAAAGCCATTGCTGCCACTGCCACCGACGAAGGTATCGCTGCCAATGCCGCCAAAGAGCAAGTTATCGCCGGTGTCAGCAAAGAGCAAATCATCGCCGCTGCCGCCAATTAAGGTATTGTTACCTTCGCCGCCGCAGAGAGTGTCATTGCCTTGATCGCCAAATAGCACATCGTCGCCAGCGCCTCCCAAAATTACGTCCTCGGCTTTGCCCCCGTACAATAAGTCATTGCCTTCGTCGCCAGAAAGAGAGTCATTGCCACGATTGCCATAAATTGTATCGTTACCGCGATCGCCAAAAATCAGGTCAAACCCTTTGCCACCGAAGAGAGTATCGCTATCGATGCCTCCGTAGACAGTATCGTTGGCCGTATTGCCATTAATGTAGTCACCGCCCCCTCGGCCAAAGATCAAATCGTTGCCGCCCAATCCGAAGATAGAGTCACTGCCGGCACTACCCACGATCGTATCGTCGCCGTTAGGGCCATTGATCACATTACCCGCTGAAGAAGTGCCGGGCTCATTGGGAGTAGCGATTCTGGGGAAGTTCTCAGGGCAAACCAAATCTGTCGGTACAGGTGCAGGAGTCGGCGTCGGTACAGGTGCAGGCGTCGGTGTCGGCGTCGGTACAGGTGCAGGCGTCGGTGTCGGCGTCGGTACAGGTGCAGGTGCAGGTGTCGGCGTCGGTGCAGGTGCAGGTGTCGGCGCCGGTGCAGGTGCAGGAGTCGGCGTCGGTACAGGTGGCAGTGGTGGCGGGGTCGGAGTCGGCGTCGGCGGAGTCGGCGTCGGCGCTGGGAAGTTCCCGAAGTTGATGCCAGTGACAATAGCGCCCGAAGTTAGGGTGATGTCGGCGGGTTGGGGTGTGCTTTGGGTAAACCCAGTTTGGTTGACTTCCCGGACACGGTAGGTTCCCGGCGTTAGGTTTGCGAACAGGTAGTTACCACTGTTGTCTGTGGTAGTAGTAACAGGAGCAGGAGCAGTTCCAGCTACAACATTGGTTAACTGAATTTGGAAGTTGGGTAAACCCGGTTCTCCAGCATCCTGAGTGCCATTGTTGTTGGTGTCTTGGAACTTCAGACCTTGGATCGCTCCGGGTTGGGGCAGGAAGTTGCCGAAGTCAATGCCCGTGATGTTATCGGAGGGATTAACCGTAACGGGGGCGGGGTTAGGGGTCGTCTGCGTCCAGCCGTTTTGCTGGACTTCCCTTACCTGGTAAGTACCTGCGGGTATATCTCGGAGAGTGTAGTTGCCCGCTGCATCAGTGATGGTAGTCGGTTCGCCCTGCTGAAAGATGCCATCGGGATTGATACTGTCGAGGAATATTTGCCAGTTACCCAGCCCCAATTCTCCGGCATCCTTAACGCCGTTGTTGTTGAGGTCATTGAATTTTTGACCGCTGATTGTGCTCGACTGGAAGTTGCCGAAGTTGATATTAGCGATGTCTTGACCGCTGGTGACAGTGATGTCATCCGGGTCGGGGGTAGTTTGCGTCCAAGTAGGCTGCAACACTTCCCGCACCTTGTAGGTTCCTGCTGACAAATCGAGGAATTTGTAGTTGCCTGTGGCATCGGTGAGGGTGTTCGGTTCCCCGGTGTCGAGAGTGCCGTTGTTGTTGGTATCGAGGAAGAATTGCCAGTTGGCAAGCCCTTGTTCCCCGGTATCTTGTACCCCGTTGTTGTTGAGGTCATTGAACTTCAGACCACTAATCGAGTTGGGCTTGAAGTTGCCGAAATTGTTGTTTTGGGAGTCGGTACCGCTGGTGACTGCGATCGTAAACGCGCCGGAAAGAGTAGGCGTGGCTGCATTGACGGGGGGCACAGTTTGCGTCCAGCCAGTTTGTGGCACTTCCCGCACTGTATAAGTGCCCGCTGGCAAGTTGGTGAACTGGTACTTACCGGCGACATCGGTGACGGCGGCGTTAGTGCCTGTTTCGGCGGCTACTGCGTCTTGGACGCCGTTGTTGTTGGCATCCAGGTAGATTGTCCAGCCTCCTAGGGGTTCTTCTGCTGGCGCTTCTTGGATGCCATTTTTGTTGAGATCGTTAAATTTAATCCCGCTGATTTTGCCCAACTGGAAGTTGCCGAAGTCTTGAGCCGTAATGTTTGTGCCGCTGACCGGGTTAATTGTATAAAAAGTCGGGCCGGCGGTCTGTGAGAAACCAGTCGGTACGTCTTCTCTCACAAAGTACCGACCGGAGCCGACGTTGGGAAAGCTATAAGTACCAGCAGCCACTGGCGCTGCCCCGGTAACTTGAGAGGCGATTTCCGCATCACCCGTATCTAAAGTGCTGTTATTGTTAGTATCTTTGAACAAGCGAACGGTGGTGCCGTTGAGCGGCGTGTCATCAGCAGAGAAGCCGTTGCCTGTGAGGTCGGTGAATTTGGTGCCGCTGACGGTGATGTTTTGGAAAACGCCGAAGTTTTGGGCGGTGACGGGAGTACCGCTTTGGGCGCTAACGAGAATTGCGGCAGCGGGGAAAGAGATGCTGGAGTTGGCTGGGGCCGTGGCTTGTATCAGGTAATTGCCGGGGCCGATATCAGCAAATGTGTAATCTCCGGCTCCTGCAGTGGTTTGTGCAGTGCCGACAACAGTATCTGTGCCGACTTCTAGCGTACCGTTGGCGTTGGTGTCTTTGTAGAGGTTGACCGTGACGCCGTTTAATACGGTGTCGTCGGGCGTGAAGCCGTTGCCCGCGAGATCGGTGTAGGTTTTGCCCGCGATCGATGTTTTCTGGAAGTTGCCGAAATTGGCACCGGTGACATTAACAATACCCGTATTTGCCGGAGTCGGGCCGAGGGTCTGCACCCAAGCAGTCGCAGGCGTTCCAGCGGGAGGCGTTTCTATAATCGGAGTATCGGTTTTTACATCGCGGAGAATGTAAGTGCCGTCGGCTGCGGTAGTAGCGCTCTTTGTGCCTACAGAAATCACCCAGCCCGGAAGACCTGGTTCAGTCGCCGCGGCACCTTGCAGGCTATCGCCGTTAAGGTCGTTGAATTTAACCCCTGTGACGATCGGGCCGTATTCATAAGCACCGATATCAACACTAGCGCCGATCGTCCGGGGAAAGCCAGCTCCCCGCTGGTCAGTCGCGCCAGCAGCAGCCGCAGCCGTGGCATCCCCAGCATCGATCGCCGGATTAGGACTGTCCGCCAAAGCATAGGTGACAGGAACGCCTGTAGCCTGGTTCAATCCTGGGGTAGGGGCGATGACATTTGCTAGAGGAACGGTCAGTTGCTGGGTGGCAGGTAAATTGCTGCCAGCAACATTCCCGATCAAATTGTTGATACTGGTGGCGGCGAAAGAGGTTCCGAACACGTCGGGACTTGCGCCGCCAAGATTGCCTGCGACGATCGAATTTAGGACATTCACAGTACCGCCATTCGTCGCAATCCCCCCGCCGTTGGCAACAGCAGGATCCGTACCAGCACTATTGCTAGTAATGGTGTTGTTAGTCAGAGTTGCTGTAGCGCCGCTGTTGACAAAAATCGCGGCCCCCGCAGCCTGTCCCGGTGTCGCCCCCGCACCGCCAGCCGCGCCTCCCGTTGCTGTGTTGTTGAACAAAGTGCTGTTGTTCAGGGTCAAACTGCCAGCATTAACAAAAATTGCGCCTCCCAAACCAGCACCGCCGCCGCCACCGGTGGCGCTGCCGGTGCCGCCCGGGGTAAAAGCTCCGATAGGCGTGCTGGCTCCGCCTGCGGTACCGAAGCCGCCACCGCCTCCGAAGCCCCCGACACCGCCGTTGCCGATCGCACCGACCGCAGCAGGGGCAGTAGCAGTACCACCAAAACCGCCTGCGCCGCCACCGCCACCAAAGCCACCAGCACCGCCTGCACCCCCAGCCCCGCCACCGCCGTTGCCAACAACTCCAGTACCGCCAGCACCGCCATCACCGCCAGCACCGCCCCCACCGCCGAGGACGCCTACCGCACCGCTACCGCCTGCGCCGCCTGCGCCGCCAGTACCGCCTGCGAAGGTAGTGATGCCACCGGGACCGCCCGGACCGCCTTGGCCGCCGGGAACGCCCGCTCCAAAAGTATTGTTAACGCCAGCACCACCACTGCCAGCGTTGGGTGCAGTAGCAGTACCAGCAGCACCAGGACCGCCCGCAGTTGTGAAGTTGAAGCCAGCAGTGCCACCGAAGAGGGTGCCAAAATCAGCGCTGCCACCAGCACCCGCTGGGGCTACCGCTGCTGCCCCAGCGCCTCCTGTAGCGGTGTTGGCAGTAAAGGTCACGCTGTTAACTGTGACAGCTCCGTTGTTGATAAATAGTGCGCCTCCCATGCCGGCCCCACCGCCACCGCCGGCTGTACCGGCACCACCCACAGCGCTACCGTTGGCAATTGTCAGGTTAGAAATGCTGACAGCAGCACCGCTGTCTACAGAGAAGCCCCGGTTAGTGTTGAGATTTAGGGTGAAACCGCCACCGGTCAACGTGATGGGGTTAGTAATTCTGGGCAGAACTTCTCCGGGGGCGAAGGTGATGTCGCCAGTGATGGCAATCGTGTCGGTGTCGGTCAAAACATTTGCCACCAGAATCTTATCGCGCAGTTCGCCAAATGTGGCGACTAAAACTGCACTGTAAGCTTCCCTCGCCTCAGCCGAAAAAGCCAAAGGTGTTTCTATGTTGCCGGTAGTTACTTCCAGCACCCAGTCTCCACCCATTGCCGCACTGCCGGTCAAGTTATCGGAAGCGGCAATATTTGCTCCCGTGAGCTGGCTCAGCCTTTCCACGAAAGCCACACCGGCTTCTGTGGCGGCGACGTTGCAACCGTAAAGCAGAATTTCGGGTTTAGCTGTAATTGGAGAGTTAGAGTTTGCCTCGGCTGTTGGCAAAGCAAACCATGTTTCTAAATAATTGCGGTAGGTTTCAATGTTGCTGAGATTTAGTTCTGTTGCTCCCAGTTGCAAGCTGGCTGCTGCGCCGTGAGACAAAATGTGGACGGCTGCTATGTTTGGCCGCTGTTTAAGTGTTTCGGCGATTTGCTCGATGCCGTCGCGATCGGCTTTCAGAATAACAATTTCTGTATCGGGATTGACCGTTTCTGTTAAACTTTCGCAATCTTTAACTTGTGAATCTGCAAAAACTATCTGGTGTTTCGGTTCTTTATAAAGTTCCACGTTCAAATCCTCCTGGTACACGCACACATCAAATTCATATCACAAACCAACCGCAACAGCGATCGAGCTTTTTCCGGTGAGTGCGGATGAGAGTCGATCGCCCCTAACTTTCACCTAAATTGAATATTGACAAAAACGTTTTTTTATGCTCCCCTGCCCTAACCGAGTTAGTTTGATTGTTTAGAAGTTTTAAAGGGAGATATTGTTCCGGCTATTCCAAGTAATGTTGGAGAAGATTTGTGCGCTGTTTATTGATCTGCCAGAGATGGATAAATTACCAGATTTTATAAAAAATGTCAATCTAATAGTTAACTGATGACGATCGATATTTGTGAGTCAAGAGTTATCAATCACGGTTATTAGCTGTAAGCTGATATTATTTGGTAGTGGTTGGCTGCTGAATGAGGTGTATGTGCGATCGAACAACCGCTATCAAATTTGTTTGTAGTGAGGAATGCAAGTCCTGTGAGTTTTATGAGGGCTTGCATTCCTCACTACAAAACTTAGAACAGTTATTTTACAGAAATATATAGGACTGATAAATGCTGACTGATGACTAATATTTCTGGACACTATTTTACTCAATAAACTGGGAAGAGGAAAGAAAATTTGGCGTCGCAGTCCAGAATATTAACTCCTCTTCCACTAGGGTGCGTGCAAGACTCACTAATTACCAAGTTTCTTCATCGGGATTATTGGAATTGCTCCAGATTTCCACATCTAAATCATTGAGATAAAGCAGAGCACTTTCAATCTGTTTACTTGTACCGTTAAGTTCCAAATCAAACCAGCCATCATCTAAAGTTTTGACACCTAACAAAGCTGCATTAAAATTCACCGTCAAACCGTATTCAGAAATCAAGTTAGAGATCACAGGTTCCTGATGGTACTCTTTAGGAACACGAATGCGAATGCGGGTTTGAGTTGGTCTGCTGTCACCGCTATCAGATTTGGGAATATCTGATTCTTGGGTTCTGTGAAAATTGCCGATCGTCTCAAATTCAGATTCGCTAGTGTTGTGAGCTAACATTTGGGCCTCCTAATGTTTCTTTGAGTTTACATTTTGCACCAAGATCTTGTAGAGTGCGTATCTGCGAGCTTTTCGAGCTTCCAAGCAGATTGTCGATAGCCACGCACCCTACTAATGACTAACAACTGCGTAGAGCCTACAGCCTAATGACTGATGATTATTCTTCAACCTCCTTAATGCTAGTTTTTCGTTCCAAAATCTCCTTAAGCACAAGGGTAATAACGCCTAAAAAACCTAGAATTACCGCCGCTGAAAATGCGGCTTGTGTCGCATACTGCTTGTAAGCATCCTCTACAAACAAAGGCAAAGTTTGCGTTTTTTTAGCAATATTTCCCGACACTACAGAGACGGCTCCAAATTCTCCCATTGCTCTAGCATTGGTCAAAATTACTCCGTAAAGCAATCCCCAGCGAATACTGGGAAGCGTGACATTCCAGAAAATTTGCCAGTCATTTGCTCCCAAAGTTTTAGCTGCCTCTTCTTGATCTGTACCCACTTCTTCCAAAACAGGAATTACTTCGCGCGCCACAAAAGGCAAGGTAACAAAAGCAGTAGCAAGTACCATTCCAGGGAAGGCAAAAATAACCTTGATATTAGCCGCCTCCAGCCACGGTCCGAACCATCCCACCCGACCGTAAAGCAGTACAATCATTAAACCTGCAACTACCGGTGATATGGCAAACGGCACGTCTAAAATGCTGATTAATAGCGTGCGACCGGGAAATTTATTGCGGCCGATTACCCAGGCTGCACACAAACCAAAGACTGTATTTACAGGCACAACTATCAGAGAAATTATCAGGGTAAGTTGGGCTGCATGCAGAAAATCTGGCGAGGTTAAGTTAGAAAGAAATGGTTCAAATCCTTTGCGGAAAGCTTGGTAAAAAACGTTGAGCATGGGGATGAATAAGACGAGAGCAAGATAGCCGCTCGCAATTCCGATTAAAGTTGGTTTTACCCAGGCTTTCTCCTGACTCCGACTAGAACCCGCAGGCGGAAATTTGTAATCAGCGGGTGAATTGATATTAGCCGTCATAGCGTCTTCTCCATGCTTGTAATAGATTAATTGCGAACAGCATTGCCAGAGAAATACCTAACAGGATAGTGCCGATAACTGTTGCTCCGGCATAGTCGTACTGTTCCAATCTTTGAAAAATTAATACTGGCGCGATTAAATCTTTGAAGGGTATGTTAGAAGCTACAATTACAGTAGAGCCATACTCGCCAACGGCTCGCGAAAATCCGAGGGCAACTCCGGTTAAAATAGACGGAAATAACGGGGGTAAAACTACTCGCCAGAAAGTTTGAAATTGAGAAGCACCCAAGCACCAAGCTGCTTCTTCGATGTCTTTTTCCATCTCGTTTAAAACTGGCTGTACAGTCCGCACGATAAAGGGCAAGGAAATAAAGATCATGGCTATTCCTACCCCCAAGCGAGTAAATGAGATCTTGATTCCCAAGGGTGCAAACAGCCCGCCGATCCAGCCGTTATCGCTGTAAACTGTGGCGAGAGTTAAACCGGCGACGGAGGTGGGCAGTGCAAAAGGTAAATCGACTGCTGCATCGACAACCCGTTTTAAGGGAAAGTCGTAGCGGACTAAAACCCAGGCAATTAATGTGCCGAATACTCCGTTAATTAATGCCGCAATTAATGCTGTAAAGAAGGTGACATCGTAGGCGGAAAGAGCGATCGGACTGGTGGCAATTGCCCAAAATTCGGCGGGGTTTGCTGTGCTGGCTTTCAGCAGCATTGCTGCAACTGGGAGCAATAGCATTAAGCTGAGGTAGCCTAGGGTGATTCCCCAAGGTAATGTGATTTTGCCGATCGCCTTTTTGATATTTTCGAGCGGAGACTCAGGGTTGCTGGTTGGAGATGATACAGCCATAAGTGAATAGTTTTGAGTTGTCAAGAATAGTGAATCTTTTAGAGCCCCGACAACTTCCGGGAAGTCGGGGCTCTGAGCATTCTGTTTTTTTACTGTTTAATTGAACCTTGGATTTTGTCAAAAACAGCTCCGTCATCGAAGAATTTCTGCTGAATATCTCCCCAACCTCCTAAGTCTTGAGCTGTAAATAGGGTTTTGATGGGGGCATATTTTTTGACAAATTCTGGTTCTGCGGCTACTGTCGCATCTACTGGGCGGAAGCCTACTTTGGCAAATTCTCGCTGAGCTTCTGGGGTGTAGAGAAACTTGACAAATGCTTCGGCGACTTCGCGAGTACCGTGTTTATCAACGTTTTTATCGACGATGGCAATCGGATTGTCGATCGAAACATTGACTTCGGGAATAGTATAAGTCGGTTTTTCGCCTTTCTCACCTGCCAGAAGAATCTCGTTTTCGTAGTTAATTAAGGCGTCGCCTTGCCCTTGTTTGAAAAATACGTCGGTGGCTTCGCGGGCATCTTTAGTTAGAATCGGGACGTTTTTGTAGACTTTGCTAGTAAAGTCTAATGCTTTGGTTTCATCTCCTCCGGTTTTAACAACCGAACCCCAAAGTGCGAGGAAATTCCAACGGGCAACGCCTGATGTTTTGGGATCGGCAGTAATCACTTTTACTCCGTCTTTGCTTAAATCTTCCCAGCTTTTGATGCCTTTGGGATTGCCTTCGCGGGTAACTATTGCTCCTACCGATTTGCTGACTATGCCTTCGTTGGGAACTTCTTTTTCCCACCCAGGTTGAATTAGTCCGGCTTTTTCGATTTTTGCAGTGTCGAGGGCTAGGGCTAGGTGTACGATGTCTGCTTCTAAACCGTCAATTACGGCCCGAGTTTGGGAACCGGAACCGCCGTAGCTTTGGTTGAAGGTGACGGTTTGACCCTTTTCTTTTTGCCATTGTTCTACAAATTTGGGAATTATCGCTTCATGGGCGGCTTTGGTGACGGCGAAGGATACTAAGGTTAATTCTACGTTGCCTTTGTTGGCTGCTGGGGTAGCACCGCCTGGAGTGGCTGCGGGGTTGTTGGTGGTTCCCTGGCTGCAGGATGCAACGGCGAGACTTAAAGTTATTCCCACTAAAAATAGGGACACAAATCTTTTCAGGGCAGTAAATGATTGATTTGTGCTGGCTGATGACTGTTGTCGCCAGCGAAGGTGTTGAGTTAGGCGTTGCCACGGGCTCATTATATTTGTTCCTCTAGAGAAAGTACGGTTATTAGGTCGGAATACCGTAATTATGGTTGTGAAGTACGATTATAGACAAGAGCGAGTCAAAAGGCAACAAAAAAAATGAATTGGAGGAACTCAGGGTCGATCGCATATCCTGAAGTCTTTTCCGTCGGTGCTTTCGATCCAGATTTGGGGTAAAATGTAAAGTGTATAAATACTATAATTGAGTTAAGGTGGTCAACTTGCGCGGCTGCACGATACGCCATACGACTACCATCGGCCGATCGCCCAAATGTAATAGCCCTGCCAAGAGTCGCCGCCCCAGCGAGATATGCCTGACTCGCGCGATCGTCCTTAACTAAGAAAAAGTTTTAACTGGTATGTCCTTACCCCGCCCAGTCTCAGACACCCTAATTGAACTGTTGAAGCCTGTAGCCTCTGAATTGGGAGAAAGATTGGGAGCAAGCGCTGTCAACGAACGCTATGCAGACATTGAACCTTCTGGTTCTTCAGCTTTAAACCAGCAAATCAAAAAAGACCCTCGCTGGATTAAAGCACAAATGAAATATTTGCAGCGTCAGCAGGCAAGAGAACAAGAATTAATCGCCCTCGCGGGCGCAGAAGAAAGGGTAAAGGAAGAACGGGCTAATCGAATTAAGGCACAAGAAGTAAGAGATAAGCGGGCAATTAGCCGGCTTTGCCGCGACTTAATGCGGGAGTTTCAATCAGAAGCAATTCGAGTTAAGCTGAGCGAAATTCAAACTATTTGGGACAGGGACAACTGGTTTTCTAATTTGAGCAGGCAGGAAACTGAACAGATTTTGCAGCAGCAGCAGCAGCACCGATTGCTGCTGTTAGTTGCTCCCGCAAAAATTAGCCAAGATTGCCCTGATTCGTTCCGCCACAATCTGAATATCGAGCTGCCGGCTAAGTTAAGAGCTTTTTTGAACCAGCACTACCCCCCCCATGGAGATTTATGCCCGGTTCAGTTTTACGGAGACTATTTCAAAAAAGCGATTTCTGATATTGATGTGGAGCGGTTGCAGACAGTGTTGTCTCCCGTACCGACAGCTATACTGTACAGCGATATCAGCGATTATGAAGTTAATTTTCATGTGGGTTTTTGGGGAGTCATCAATCAGAGCGTTTCTCTAGTGGCAATGCAGCCTTGGAATTGGGAAGAAGTTTATCACCACTTGGAGGCGGAGGGGAAAGACAAAAAGCTGAGTCTGCGGATTATTAGACAAATAATTGTGACTATTCACAAGTTATTGGCGGCTTTTTTAGCTGATTTGTATTATTTAAATATCGATTTTACTCACGAACCTCAGTTATTTAAATTAGAGGGGGAATTTGCTCAGGAATGGTTTTCTAAAGATTGGGCCCAACCGTATATTGAAACTCTTAAAGAAATTCAGGAGCAACAGCGAATAGTTTATAAGGGAGAGATGCGGCGGCTGGCGCTGCGAGAGGCGAAAGCTAAGGCGGAACGCCAGCGTTTGGAGGAGGCTGAACTCAAACGCAGAGAGGAATCTGAGGCGGCAGCTAAGCGGGTGAAGGAATTAGCTCACAAATTAAAACATCAGAAATGGCGGTGTGTATATACGCTGCCTGGACATTCATCGTTTGTGAATTCTCTGGCGATTAGCCCTGACGGTAAAATTATGGCTAGCGGTAGTTGGGATAAAACTATTAAGATTTGGAATTTAGAAACGGCGGAATTAATTGGCACTCTGACGGGACATTCCGATCGCGTAAATTCGGTTGCTATTAGCTCTGACGGGAAAATGTTGGTCAGTGGCAGTTCGGACGAAACAATTAAGTTTTGGAATTTGCACAGCGGTGATTTGCTGTGTACTTTTCCGGGACATTCTATGGAGGTGAATTCGGTGGCGATTAATCCGAAGCGCCTGGTAATTGCTAGCTGCGGCGGGGCTGATAATACGATTAAGCTTTGGAATTTGCGGAGTGGTGAGTTGCTGCGGACTTTGAGGGGTCATTCTG
Organism: Microcoleus sp. Pol14D4; assembly: GCF_036701245.1. Lineage (NCBI taxonomy): Bacteria > Bacillati > Cyanobacteriota > Cyanophyceae > Oscillatoriales > Microcoleaceae > Microcoleus > Microcoleus sp. Pol14D4. Next base: position 56,470 of record NZ_JAUBQM010000020.1, on the reverse strand, counting down.
ACAATGTGAATGCGGTGGTTTTTAGCCCGGACGGTAAAATATTGGCGAGTGGCAGTTCGGATGCGACGAGCAAGGTTTGGGATGTGGAAAGCGGCAAGTTGCTGCGGACTCTTTCGGGGTTGAATGTTGGGGTGAATTCTGTGGCGATCGCCCCAGACGGTCAGATTCTTGCTAGCGTTAGCAATGATTATACGATTAAGCTGCGGAATTTGCACACGGGCCGTTTGTTGCGGATTTTAAATACTAATTATGCGAAGGGAAAGGGTGTAACTAATTTAGGAACGAATGAGGCGCTGCATATTTTGCAGAATTATGTGAGTCGAGGCGATTCGGTTGCTATCAGTGGGGACGGTTTGACTTTGGTTAGTGGCTGTGATGATAATACGATTAATATTTGGAATTTGCAGACGGGGGAGTTGTTGAGCGCTCTTCAGGGACATTCGGGTACGGTGTACTCGGTGGCGATCGCACCTTCGGGCAATTTGCTAGCCAGTGGCAGTGCGGATCAGACGATTAAGATTTGGCGCTGCGATTAGTGACTGGGCCCAAAAGCATCGGGCATTGCTCAGAGGAAGAGCATTTTTGTTCCGCCCTTGCGGGGAGAGCTTTTGGGGGAATTTGAAAAAAAAATTGGCTGGGGGGGTTGCGCTGATGACTATAAGTTTGCTATATTAAGTTTCACTGCTGGTGTAACTCAGTTGGTAGAGTAGCTGATTTGTAATCAGCCTGTCGCAGGTTCAAATCCTGTCACCAGCTTTATAGCAGTTTTCAATCGGATTAAATATCGCATTAAATACAGTAGGGACACGGCACTGCCGTGTCCCTATCTGATAGGTGCTATTTTGTTTGTACCTTTGGGGCGGCCTCGCGTATCCACCCCACAAGAGTTCCCCGAAAAATAGGTGCACAAGTTAAATGTGCGACAAATTACAAGGCTTAACCTAACGCAGCGCAAGCTTTTTTCAACCATTCAATTGTTGCTGCATCAAGTACGGGTTCCAGTTTCTCGACTACAGCAGCATGATAATTATTCAACCACGCTAGTTGAGTCTTTGACAGCCGATCGACATTTATCAATTTGCGCTCAAACGGAATATACGTCAGCGATTCAAATCCGTACCAAACGGTACCGTTTTTAGATGGCATTTCCCTGACAACATAGAGATTTTCGATGCGAATTCCGCCCCATCCCGGTTCGTAATATCCAGGTTCGATGCTAGTTACCATTCCGGCTTCCAGGGGATACTGCACAGATTTGCTGATGCCGTTGGGCCCTTCGTGACCGGCTAAAAACGCGCCGACTCCATGCCCTGTACCGTGTCCGTAGTCTAGCTGTTCTTGCCATAATACCGCACGGGCGATCGCATCTAATTGCGCTCCCGTTGTTCCTTTGGGAAATTGCTGCATTGCACAGTTGATGTGCGCGATTAAGACTGTTGTGTAGTGTTCTATTTGTAGCGCCGTCGGTTCTCCGATACTTACTGTTCTCGTATCGTCGGTTGTACCTGCTAAATATTGCGCGCCTGAGTCCAATAACAGTAGTTCCCCCGGTTTTAACGTTATTTCAGGACTGGGGGTGCCGTAATGTACGATCGAGCTATTGGCTCCCGCACCGGCGATCGTTCTAAAAGTTAAAGTCTGAAAATCTGTTTCTTGCTGGTAAAATCTTTCGATGCTTTCCTTGACATCAAACTCTGTCACTACCTTACCATTTTCTAGCTGTTCTGTCAACCACTTTAAAGTCAAAGTTTTCGCTCGACTTGCTTTGAAATTGGCTGATTTCATCTGCTCAATTTCTACGGGATTTTTGCGAGCTTTCATCCCTTCTACCGGATGAGTATCAAAAACTATTTCGATGTTGTAGAACTGCGCTTCTTGATGGTTTAATATTAACTGGTACGTGCCTGCGGTGCTGTGCTTCGGGTCTAAAAGTACCCGAATTTTATGTGGCAAATTTACGCAAGTTTCTAATGTATGCGGATAGTCTGCGTAGGGAAGCAAAGTTACATCCGCCCGCAATTCTTGCTTGATTTCTAGTGAAATTCGCTCGGGATTTGTAAACAAAAACGCTGAATCTGTGGTGACAATGGCATAGGATATGAAAATGGGAATGTGGGGAATATCCGAGCCTCGGAGATTGAACAGCCAGGCTATTTGATTCAGGTTGGTAATCGGAAGCACATCAATGTTGGCTTTTTGCATCGCTTCCCTGACTCTGGCTAATTTTTCGGCGGCGGTTTCTCCTGTCAGGGATACAGGTAGGCTAAATATGGGATCTGCATCAATCGCGGGTAAAGTCTCTGCTGTTTTCCAAGGAGTTTGCGATCGCACTTTGTCTGTCAAATTCTCCCGGATTGGTATGAGATCAATCTCCGCAGTTGCAAATTTTTTCACCCAATTTTGATATTGCTCTGTCGCTACGGTAAATGGGTCAAAACCCATGCGAATTTTTCTTAATTTTTCAGCAGATTCTACAGCCAGTTTTTCTAAAGTTTCAATTAAGGTTAAATTTCCTTCTAAACCGAGTTTCGATATTTGAATAATTCCAGTATCGACTTGCAATTCGGCTTGTTCGTAATAGCGGGAATCCACAAACAACCAAGCGGAATCTTTGCCAACCAACAAATCGCCGGCGGAACCCGTAAAACCGCACATCCAAGCTCGCCTCTGCTTCGCTGCTGGAACTGATAAATTTAAGTGTTCGTCAACCGCTGGGATGAAATAGCAATCTAATTCATAATCTGCCATCAAATCGCGCAAGTCTGCCAGTTTTGCAGCGGAGGTATCTTGGATATTTGTATTTGCTTTTAAGTTAGTGGCAACCATTTAAAAATTTCCTATTTTACTTGTTTAAAATTGTCTTCAAACCTTTAACTAATCTCCTAATACCTGCGGTGGCGGTTGCTTTTTCCAAAGCACCGTAAGCAACGCGCAAATAGCAGCCGCTATCCATGCCGAAGGTTGTACCGGGAAGCACTGCTACGTGATATTCGCGAATTAATTTTTCTACTAATTCCATTGTATCGATTTCAGTATCAACTTTCAAGAAAAAGTAGAATGCTCCAGCGGCCGGGGAAATTGTACACAAACTTTGGATGCTATTGAGTTCGTCTAATACGAGTTGTCGCACAGATGCGATCGCCCTTACATAATTATCGCAGTAACCTCTACCAACTTGCAAGGCTCCCAGCGCTGCATACTGAGAAATTACTGGGGGACAAATTAAGATTGTATCTTGAATTTTTCTCACTGAAACGAGCAAGTGTTCTGGGATTACCATATACCCGATCCGCCAACTCGCAAAGCCGTAGGCTTTGGAGAGGCTAAACAGAGAAATTGTATGTTCGCTGCTGTGGGGAAAAGCGGCGGGCGAACAGTGTTTGACGCCGTTATAAGTAAAATATTCGTAAGCTTCATCGCTGATGTGATAGATGTTGTGCTGGCGACAAAGTTCGTTAACTTCCCGGAGTGCTTCGACCGAATAAACAACACCAGTGGGATTATTTGGGGAAATGGTAACTATGGCTCGTGTTTTGTCAGTAATGGCTTTTTTTATAGCATCGATATTAAGTTGATATTTGGCGTCAGTTTCTACTATCACTGGTCGGCAATTTGCCATAATTGCCGCCATTTCGTGGTTGAAATAATAAGGTGATTGGATAATAACTTCGTCCCCCGCTGAGGTGATAGCGAGAATGGCGTTGGTAAATCCCATATTGCTGCCGGCGGTAACGACAATGCAGTTTTTGCTATTAATTTCTATGTCGTTATCGGTTTTTAGTTTAGCTGCGATTGCATCCTGTAATTGTGGAATTCCTTCGACAGCTTTGTATTTGTGATTGTCGGGATTTGCAAAGAATTCGGGGATTTTTTCAAATGATTCTTGTGGCGGATTGTAGTAAACTACACCTTGTCCTAAAGATATTGTTCCCGGATTTTGGCGAATCAGTTCGCCAACTACGGGAATTATGGGCGACTGCACCGATTGCATTCTAGTGGGGTAATTTTTCATATAATATTTTGTTGCTTGGGGGGTTAACTAAATTATAGATTGAAAATAGCGATCGTGCTAAAATGGAATATCAGCTCATAACAGGAGAAAGTTCCTATGTCAACGATGACTGTCAAAGATGTTGAGCAAGTTCAAACCGCTTTTTCCGAAGCTGGTTTAGATTACCAAATTGAACTAGAAGACGGGAGACTTTCAATTATGGGCCCATCTGACATCGTATCCAGTGAAATCAGCAGCCGTCTCATTGCCTTTCTTTTCGCTTGGGTAAATCCCCGCCGTCTCGGACGAGTTTTTGACTCCGCAGGCGGCTTTATTATGCCAGATACTAACGTCAAAGCGCCCGATGTTTCCTTTGTGCGCGCCGCACGATTGCGCCAAAGTCCGCGTTATTTTGGACAGTTGGTTCCCGATTTGGTGGTAGAGATTAAGTCTCAAAGCGATCGCACGCAGCCTATCGAAACCAAGGTTTTGAAGTTTGTTGAGCTCGGAGCGATTGTTGGAATTGCGATCGATCCTGATGCAGAAACAGTGAAGATTTATCGAGCGGCTGGCGAACCACAAATTTTACAAAATGGCGATATCTTAACATTACCAGAACTTTTCCCCGGTTGGGAATTGCCCGTTTCAGAATTGTGGCCTCCTATCTTTACAGAAGAAGAAACACAATTCTAGAAAAACTACAATATATCGCAACAAGTAGAGACTTAAACTCTTTCAACTTCTATTTTAGAACCTTGGGGGGATTTAGACACTTTAACTTGTGCTGGCAACCTTTCGCCCAATTCTCGAACGTGGGTAATCACTCCAATCAGCCTGTCTCGCTGCCGCAAAGATTCTAAAATTTGAGTAACGCTTTCGAGAGTTTCGGTATCTAAAGTACCAAATCCTTCATCGAGAAACAAGCTGCCCAAGTGAGCTCCTTGAGACAGTTTTTCTGACAAAGCTAAAGCCATTGATAAGGAAGTTGCAAAGGTTTCGCCGCCGGAAAGGGTTCGCACTCGTCTAGCTTCCCCGCCGTTCCAATTATCTGCTACCCAGTATTCGCCGTCTTGGTTTTTTAGTTTGTAGCGATTTTCGGTTAATTCTTGCAAAATTAAGGTGGCGCTGCCGACTAATTCTGCTTCTAAATGTTCTAAAATGTAGGATTGAAATTCGTTGGATTTGAGGTTCTGCGCTAAGGTGTGATAAGTTTGCTCTTGTTCGGTGAAATTTGTGATTTGCTGTGACAGTCTTTCGGCTTGTTCGACATTTTGGGCAGCTACTTGAATCCAAGCTAATAGTTCGGCGCGGTTGTTGTTGGCTTGTTTGAGGTTTTCTTGGGCGGTCTGTTTTGCCGATCGCACTTGTGCTAAATTATTCTCATCGGTAGTTCTGCCTGCGATCGCCTCGCTCAAATCTTTCGCCCGCGTCTCTAACTGAATTTTTGATTCGCGGTGAGAGCGAATAGCATTTTCCCATTCTGATTGTTCCTTAACTGTCGCAACCGCTGCTAAAAATGTCTCTTCTGTGAAATCAGCGGCTGTTAATTTTGCTGACCAATCCATGTTTAACTGCTGTTTATGAGCCTGGGCTTGTCCAAAAGCTTCTCCAGCTTGTTGCTCTCTCTCTGCGGCTTGAATAACCTTATTTTGAGCAGTTTGATATGATTTTTCGGCAACTTTCAGCAGATTTGCCAAGTCTTGCTTGTCTTGTTCTAAGACTTTTGCTAAATTAGCATAAGGTTGATATTCGGTAATTTGATAGAGCGCATTTACACAACTTTGCAACTGCTGCTGCCGACGGTCTGATTCGGCGATCGCATCTTGATATTCCTGCTGTTTAGCTGCTTGAGTGGCCACAGCAAAATTAAATTTTTGTTGAAAATTATCATATTCCAATGATGCGAGTTGGAACTGCTGTTCGGTTTGGCGGTATTGGCGATCGCTTTCTTTAAGGATTGCCAATTCCTGCTGCAACCCCAAGCTTTCCCAATGAGAAGTCTCCAGAACTTGAGTGATTTGCTGCTGCAATTCGGCAAATCTATTCGCAGTTAATTCGAGCATTTGAGCAATTTCCGACTCTTTTTGCCGGCAGGCTGAAACTGCACTTTTTCCCTCAGCAGCCAACCTTTGAGCATATTGAAAAACCTGATTTGCATCCGCCAATTTCCGCCGCAAACCAGCGACATCGACAATATTAGAATCGGGCAAAGGAGGGAGCCGATCGCTCTCAGGATGCACCCCCCCACACACCGGGCAAGTATCGCCAGAATTCAGCGACATTCTGACAGCAGCAACACTCTCTAAACGTGCCGCTTCCGCATTAGCTGTCTGGGCCGCTTCTAACTCGCGATCGCACTCTTTTAGTCGGATTTCTGCTGCTTCTAAATTAGTAGCAACCTCCACATAATTTTGTTGAGCGCTTTCCTTCTCTGCAATAGATTTCTCCAACTGTTCTTGCTGAGTCTTTTGCTGCTTGGTAATTAGCTGCAATTCCATCAATAAGGGTGCAATTTGCTGCAATTGCTCTAAACGCTTTCCTCCCGGCGCATACTGTTCGAGCTGTGCCGCTGCTTGAGTAACTCGAAAACCCGCACCTTGAATTTTAGTGTTAGCAGCTTGCAGTTCTTTATCTGCTGCCATAAAAAAGCGGAGTTTTTCCTGTTGATTTTTTTGGGCAAGCGCAACTTCTTTTTCTAATTGAGCGCGCTGTTCTTCATATACTTTAGCAGCAGCTAAAGCATCTTCGCGAGCCTTAATTTGTGGTGCTAGCACCTCTTCTTTAGCTTTTGCCGCGTCAAATTGCTGCTGCTCTACTGCTAGCTCTGATCGAGCTTTAATTAACTGCTTTCGCGCTGCCACCGAGGCACTTTCGGCAGTTTCATACTGACTCCGAGCCGATCGCACTAAAGCCCAATCTCCCTGTAAATGATTGGCAGCTTGCGCTCTGTCTAAACGCTGTGCTAAAATTGCAACCTCAGCCGAATTAGCATTTAATTGGGCCAGTTGTTGTTGTAACTCTTGCCAGCGAGCTATTTGCGAAAATAGCTGTTCCTCTTCATCTAGATCCTTCTGAGCTTTCATCACAGCGCGATCGAACTGGGGCAACTGCTGCTCTAAAATCAAAAGTTGCGATCGTCTTTGAGCCACCTCCTCAGCCGTCGGCGCACTCAAATCCGCTAGCTGCCTTTCCACCATTTCCCGTTCCTGTTTCAGCAACTTTGCGAGTTCATTTGTTTCCTTCCGCATCTGCTCAAAAATCTCAAATCCCGCTAGCTGCCGCAAAATTTCCCGGCGTTTTGATGTATCCCCTTTAATAAACTCGTCAAACTTGCCTTGAGGCAGAACAATTGCTCGCGTAAAAGTATCAAAATCCATTCCTAAAATCTGTTCAATGGTATTTTGAACAGCAACGATACTCGTCCCCAAAGTTTCCCATTGACCATTTTGCCAGTTGTCCAAAATCACCTTATTTTCAGGAGATTTCGGACGGAAACGCCACCTTCGCGTCACCCGATACTGTGCCGAACCCACAGCAAAACGCAACTGCACTTTTAAATTTTCGCTGCCTTGACTTGCCAAATCACTTACTTGTTTGCCGCTGCGAGTAGTAGTGCCAAAAAGAGCGTAAGTCATCGCATCTAACAGTGAAGATTTGCCCGCACCTGTAGCACCAGTAATTGCAAACAAATCGAGTTGAGAAAAATCTAAACGCTGTTCGCGGTGGAAGCTGGTAAATCCTTCGAGAATAAGTTCGAGTGGACGCATACTGATTTTAGTTTTAGGATTTGGGGTTTTAGATTGTTATATTCAGGTCTACTGTCTTCCTTCTACAGTCTTCCCGATCCCCCCTAACCCCCCTTAACAAGAGGGGACAAGAGTATTATCAAAGTCCCCCAACAACCAGGGGAATTTAGAGGGATCTAGACTCGACTACAAGCGACATTGAGCGTGGGTTTCAGTCTTAACACTATTTGAAATTTGAGATTTTGGATTTTGGATTGTATCTTTTTACCCATTTAATTGTTAACTGTTTCCTTAAACTTCTTGTACAAATTTTTAAATTCCTCCAATACTGCCGGTTTCGGTGTCGTTCCCAAGCGGTTTTGATAATAGTTGCAAAACTCTGCTGCCGGATCGAAATTATTGGGATCGATATTAGTTATTTCTGTTGGTTCTAAGGCTGCATCTGGATAGCGCGGTTCAATTAACAGCGCTTGAGAACAGATTTGGCGCACTCGATCGGCAAGTCCGATTTGCGGACTGTCCAATTCGACAATTACTTTCAAGAAACCCGGATGATACTGATGAGCTTGTAAAGTTTCATCGAGATTGTCGTTATGACATTTAAGCACTTTTAACGGCTTGTGGCAAGCCACAGGCTTAAATTCCACCTTGGCCTGACTTCCCGGCTCAACTTCTATCAAGCAAAATCCTTTTTCCTGTTCCGCTTCTCCAAAATCTAACTGAATTAAAGAACCGGAATAATAAGCGGGAGAAGTCTCAGAAATCCGCTGGTGAATGTGGATGTGTCCGAGGGCAACATACTGAGCTTCCGGGGGCAGAGTTTGCGCTGACAGCAGGTATTTTTCTCGCGTGTAATAAGCGACTTCAGATTTTGCCAATCGAGCGCCGTCAATGCTCATGTGTCCCATGAGAATATTGACAGTATTGTCTCTAAAATCCCTGGTTAAATCTTCCAGTAAATATGCTACGATTTCGCGGTAATCTTTTCGGCGATCGGCATCGCCCGACTGCCAGAGAGAATTAGCATCTAATAGTCTTTGTTCGGAAGCAAAAGGCATGGCTCCCACACAAAGTTTACCACTTTTAGTATTAAGATTAATTGTGCCGCCGTCGGCGGAAAGCCTGGGTTTGCCTAAAGCGCGAACACCGGCGAGGGAAAGCAATTGTGCGATGCTGTCGATGCGGGATGCCGAATCGTGATTACCGGCGATCGCAATTGCGGGAATTCCTGCTGCTTGCAGTTCGCAGAAAAAGTTATAAGCAATGCGTTCGGCGTAAGCGGGAGGGTTGGGCACGTCGAAAATGTCGCCCGCAACGAGCACAGCATCGACATCCAAGGCTTTTGCTTGCTTCAAAATCTGTTCCAGGGCGATCGCAATTTCCGAAGTGCGATCGATTCCTCGAAAACGTCGCCCTAAATGCCAGTCAGCAGTATGAATTATTCGCATAGTACGAGGAGTTTTTTGTTTATGTTAACTGAGATGTTGTACCATTTTCAAGAACGGGCAAGATGCCCGTTCCACAAAGAAGGAATTTCTTGTGGAACGGGCATCTTGCCCGTTCATAAAAGGCTGATTTAAAATGGTAAAATATCTCAGTTTTAATACTTTGTGCGATCGCGGTATAAATATCTGTCACAGTTTATGCCTCTTCCTGTTCTCGAATTGCTGTTTCAATCTCATCAGGATATGCCTCAGCATAAGCCCAAGCATTCGCCAAATCAGCGGCACCCAGAGTCGGATAGTCTTCTAGGAGTTCAGCTTCAGAAATACCTAAACGGCGAGCATTCACCAGCACCCAAACAGGAATTCGCGTTTCTCTGATGCAAGCATCGCCGCCGCACACGCCGGGAGTCTTTTGAATTCCCGACCAAAATTTTCTTAAACTTTGGGCTAGTAATTCTATAGCTTGAGCCTTCTCTTCGGGAGTTAAAGCCAAGAGTTGGGGTTGCAATTCTTTCAGTGTCGTATTTGCCGTTATTGAGTTCATAAATATTAACTTTTTTTGCCATACAGGTATTCTAGCACTGGTGGCTAAATCAAAACTTTCATTCAACAGGCTTCACATCGTGAAACCGAGTATAATCAACCACCCGCCCTCCCGTCGCCGATTTCAAAAGAATATCTACAAACCGCATATTCCACATAATTTCAGACGCCACAAAAGAATGTCGCGCATGAATAGTTTGCGAAACTGTTTCGTCAATTCCTGTTAAAGTAATTACAATTTCCGCTTGCTGTTCCATCAAGTCTTGGGCAGTGAGTTGGTACAAAGGACTGCTCTCGTCAATTGGGTGCATAACCGTCCAAGTTAATGCAAAAACCGGAGAGTGACTCCGCATCAATTGCAAATCGTAAAAACGCCGCATAAATTCTCCTTCCGGTGTTACCTCGTCACGGATCAAAGTAGCTCGCTGCTGCGCTTCTAAAATTTGGTTGAAACGCTGATTTGCCGTGCGGTACATCAGAGTCGGAACGCCGTTAAAAGGAGCGATCACAGCTACGCGGCTGAAGATAACTCTGGCTGTTGGTCGAGAAAATCTAGCAAAAGCCAGTCCCGTCACCATTGCCACTCCCCACAAACCAAAAAGCGCTTGGATCGCGACTATAGTATTAGCGTAATCCGTGCGCGGATACATAGCGCCGTAGCCGATCGTCGCCATTGTTTGCACGCTGAAATAAAAGGCATCTTGGAAAGAACCCGGTCGCGCGTTAGCAATGCAATCTCCTCCCGCCAAGTAAGCTAAAGCAAATAAAGAATTTGTGACTATATAGGAGAGACAAATAAGCATGAAAAATCGCGGCCAAGAAAGAGTTAGCAGCCTGTGGTACAGGTCGGCAAAATGCAGGCGCGGTACTCCCAACTTGACAATATTTAAGGGCAATTGTCCTTTGCGACTGACTAAACGAGCCTGTGGCTGGCGGTTTTGGTGAGTTTTCATTGCGATTTGTAACTGCGGCTGTTTCAATTTGTAACTATTGCTTTGACCGGGAAAACTTATCCTTTAGACTGATGTCTGATTCCAAAAATTCGGATAAAAGCGGAGTTTAGAAATGGTTGAGCTTAACTGGCATGACTATCTCGTTATGGTTTCTTTTGTGGCTTCTATTGCGGGTCTAGTCCTGCTGGGTGATAATCGCAACTCGCAGCCAACGGACGATCGCACTTTGAGCGAGGAAATCCTAATCAAGATGAGCTTTACTTACTGGATAGTGTACTGCATCTCTTTTTTCGGGCTGAAACTTCACCTACCAGAAGATAGCTGGTTATTGCTCAGTTTGAAGCTGACTACGGTTCTTTCTTACTTGTTGACTGCTTCTAGCATACTCAGCCTGCCGCTGCAACGCATGGCTGTCCGACGAGTTGAAGATTAAAAAAAAGGCCTTTGTAGTGAGGACTTCAGTTCTTTCGATCGCGGTGAAGAAAAACTAAAGTCCTGACTGCAAAGCTATTTGATTTATATTACCGGGCAATAAGCTCACAGCTAGCTGTGAGCTTGTTTAATGGTTTATTATCTGAGGGATGCAGACTAACGCGCCCAAAATCGCTAGGGTCGATCGCACTTATACTTGAAATTGCCACACTCTTCATGCTTTCCCTTGGCTGCGGCAATCTCATCGAGTATCCGTTGGCGAAGCGGGTGGGTTAGCACATAGCATGAGGTGGCATTAGTGAGCCGCCTACACTGTATGCGATAGCAAAGCGTGTAGGGGTATGTTACTAACTTAGTTGCTCAGGATTTAAAGCCTTTAGAGCTTTTCTTTTTATCCTGCGGTTTAGACTTTGACTTATTAACTTCGCCTAAAGCTTCCTGAAATAAGTTGTGCAGGTGCAGGGGAACGCTGGCAATTTCCGGGAGTTCGGGTTCTAAGGGTTTTTTAAACTCTTGCAGCAGGGCATCTAAATCGCGATCGATCTGAAAATCTGTACGTTCCAATACAGTTTGCAAAATTTGTTCTAATTTCGCTGGATTAACTTTAGCTAACCGCTGCCAAATCCAGACATTAATTGCAGGATCTTCCAGATAGTTACGCACCAGCTTTTCGTAACCGGGAACGGTTGAAAAGTTTTCGGCTGCTAGCAGTGCAGTAAATTGAGCGTAAGTAGACAAAAAGGTTTGTCCCCAGCGAGGATGAGAAAGTGCTGTCACCTGTTCGGCTTTCTTGAAGCGATCGGGCAATTCGACTTTCGGCATTACCATTTTTGAACTAGCATTGCTGTCGATCATTACCTCAACTGCGTTAGCATCGGCACCTGCTGCCGCGATTGCTGCTGCTTTGACTTCTTCTCGATCGACTCCGGCATCTTCAACAATATCCGCCAGAGATTTACTTTCATCAATGCCGATATCAGCTAGGCGTTTTTTAGTAATGAATTCCTGAAATTCAGCCAACTGTTTATTCAGGTGATATCCCGATAGCGTCAATTCATCACTGCCAAAAAATTCGGTAAAATCTTCATGGTACTTTTCTACTGACTGCCAAGCTTGCTCTAACAATTCCGGGGCATCGCTGTACAGGTTCTTGTTGTGATTTTGCTTGAAATTGCCGATCGCCACCGCCAACTTCGGCTTACCCAATTTCCCCTTCAGGATGGGAGAGCTCGAAAGTATCCACCAGTCATCGGTAAGGGGAGCAATCCGAGCCAGCAAGATTTCTCCTAACTTAAAGCGAGACATTTCTGCTAGAAAATTAGGAGTGTTGGGCTTGACAACGTAGTGCTTTGCTGTCAGCCAGTTCATCAGTTCAAACTTGTCGGGGGAAAGTTGAGTGATTTCAAATAAGCCAGTGAAGCTTCTGTGCTCCCAACTTTCGAGCAAGCTACGATCGCTCTCGGTTAAATCCGGCTGACTTTCGACAAATAGGTCGATCGGCGTTTTGTCTCCGACTTTACCTTCGACTGTAAAACTGTCAATCACTTGATTTTGCTGAGCAATATCGTAGCGCTCGCCGGTCGATCGAGCAGCAGCATAAGCTTCCAAAGCTACCGCCAACTCTCCCTCAGCATCCAGCACAAAGTCAATTAAATTTTGCTTGAGTGTCCAAGCTCTTTCCAACATTTCATCCACAAGTAATACCAATTTTGAATGAGAGGATTTAGATTAACAATTATCGGACTTGAAGCCACCGACGCTTTACGATCCGGCTCCGATTGAAGACAGCCCATCGCGATCGATGTCTCAGTCCTGAATAAGTTTAATTTTAAGGCTAATAGTAAAAAAAAAATGTTAATCTCAAACGGAACCATCCCGATTTTGTAAAAAGCATTTTTTAGGAGTGCGATCGTCCCGCAGAGCAAACCCTCTACGTCTCTAGCGAGTTCTCACAGCGAACAGTCGTGTAAAATAAAAAGCCTGCTGAAAAATGCGATTTCAAGGGAGCATAAAAATACCCTCTCCGATGTAGAGAGGGGCTGAAAATCCCCAAAAACTTTGCTAAACTCGCGTTAAAAACTGTGCCATCTATCAACAACAGTCCAAGGCGCAGCAGCCGGGTTTTTTTTATCAAACACTTCCCTCCATTCCGGTACCCGGCTAAAAATAACCGAAATGCTTGAGTTTGTGTGTCTTCAAGACTGAGAAATACTTGGTTTCAGCCCTTAGCGGCCGTCTTTGTCAATGTCCCCAGGAACAGCGCGTTCCACCCGATCCCAAGCGTCGCGGGTGGCGTGCTTAGCTTTTTCCCAAGTCACATTAGACTTACCGCGATTTGTTTCGTAGTCGCGCTGCAAATCCGGTTCAATCTCGTGGAATTTCTTACCAGTAGCGCCATAGCGGCTGTATCCCTCATAACCGGTGCGGTATGCAGGCTGATAGTCTTCGTAAGTTGCGCTCGTGTCCACGTAAGGACGGGAACTGTAGTTGCTTTGCCAGTAAGCATCTTCTACCGTGGGGTCGATCGCCTCGGCCACACCTTTGCCAACCAAACCGCCACTAAACGAACCCACAACAGCGCCTACAACTGCTCCTACAGGCCCGCCGATGGCACCGCCGATCGCAGCGCCCGCAGCACCGGCACTCGCCGCACCAATACCCGTTCCCACTGGATGAGCCCCTGTTTCCCCCGAAAGCGGGTCGAGGTTAGCATCAGGTTCATGTACCGTTTTTTTGTCATCGCTCATGATATTTTTTTCCTTTTATCTAACTCTAACTATTATTAAATTTACCTTTTAAATTCATATCTATTCATCTGCCTTGAGGATGAAGCTGCTAGCTTTCAAATAAAGGAAATGATAAAACAGTTGTGGATTCAAAAAGTATTTTTACACGCTACTGTCAAGCGATAGGGTGCGCCGAGGCGCACCCTAGATAATTATGTTCAAGTGAATTCTGAGATTTTCTCACTTCTGTACTCACCGAAGCTGTGTATTTACCAGCAACTTGAGTTAGATATAAATCTCTTGATTTATTACTTTCCCGTGACCTTTTCGATCAAATCTTCAGCTTTTTGAACTATGCCTTCTTGCGGGTGTTCTCCCTTGTACTCCTTTAAGCTTTCGTCGTAAGCTTTCTCGACCTTTGCAGGATTTTGAGAAGTTTTGACTATTTCATCGTAAGCTGCTTGGGGATTCAGATCCTCGAAACTTTCTGCGGGGTCAGTCATTTTAGCTTCCGGCTGCGCCTGAGTTCTGTCTTGACCTGCGTAAGCAGCCTGACTGGGTACTAACGCTAGACTTAGCAGACCAATGAAAGCCAGGGTACAGACCAGCAAAATGCTTTGGCTCAAAATTTTTCCGACAGATTTTAAAACCCGCTTCATATCAACTTCTCCTCGTATTTTTCCGCAAAAATTATGGTGTTTGTCGCTTCTTCACTGCGATCGCACATTGACAACCTTGTTTCAAGCGCAATCTTTGTCGCAGCTACCGCATCTAGAGCGAGCCAAAAGGGATGTTTCCCGTTACCTCCCATATCTTAAGCGCCTGCTTGTTATTATTCCTTCTACCAAAAGATAGATTAGTTAGACAAGCGGAACCGATCTCCTAGGAGGTGCGATCGCAATTTCTGCGACGAACCCTATCTAGGGGTTCTCCCATCAATTGCGAACCTTTACTCTTCACCTTTCTTTCTTCGCGTCCTTTGCGTCTTTGCGGTTCGTCAAAAAAACTCATTCACCAAACAGATGCAAATGGCAACAAACAACCGATAACACTACAAAATAACCTGCTCTATCTTGAGGTTTCGATTCTGCATAGCTCGTTCAAATAGCTCAGTAGAAAGAGCTTGTTCAACCGACCAAACGCCCGGTTTTTCCAGTTTCCCTTCTAACATTAATTGAGCTATACTGCCAGTACCAATGCCCGTAGCGGCGGCAGCATTTGGGTGTACCGCTGTCGAGCAAACTTTAGCCGGTTGACCGTTTTTGAGACCTGTCACTTGCGATCGCACTGCCACACCAACCCCACTAAAAGTATTAGTAACACTTGTCATCCCATAACTGACGTAGGAGAGAAATTCAATCACGGAGTTATTTTTGAGCCAGCTAGCAGGCCAATACTTAGCAACAAACCAGGTAAGGTGATTGTAAAGGTCGGGAGACGTACCGAATTTAGTCACAACTGATTTGACCGGGAAAGTTTCGGGCAAAGTGATTGCTTCCGGCATATCAAACCAGTAAACCCCTGTTTTACCGTAGGGCGCGGGAAATTCAATTGTTTCGCGATCGCTGTAGGGTTGTACTTGCTGCCACTTGCGATCGGCCCAAACATCAAAAGGCGTTTGCAAACCTAAAAAAGTAGTTCTCATGACGGTAACACCAGCACCGCCAGAACCTCCGACTACATAACTCAAATGTATGTGTTCTGCTTCATCTAATTGTTCCACATCTCGGCGCACCATGCTATTAGACACACCGGGGAAAATCCCCGTGTTAATAATAGCAGTAATCCCAGCATTTTTAGCGGCTTCGCGCAATTCTAAAGCTCTGCGAGTAAAACTGCGGCTGTCACTGACATCAGTATAATTAACACCTGCTTCGATGCAAGTTTTCAGCACCCCCGCGTCTCGGTAGTGAAAAGGTCCCGCACAGTGAACTACAAGATTAGACTGTGAAACTGCTTTTTGCAGGGCTGTACTGTCCGCTAAATCAAAAGTTTGATACTGCACCCTATCCGGCGGTAATCCCGGCCCAATAGAGGCTTCAGAGTTGCGTCCGGTAACGGTAATTTCTGCGTCGGTATGGGTAACAAGGTCTTCGGCAACGCTGCTGCCAATTCGTCCTCGGCCCCCGACAATCAAAACTCGGTTTGTCATCGCTCAAAAAAGGGTAACGCTAATCTGAGTTTCTATATTTTCACGCATAACTTGCATCTGCACAAAGGATGAATTTGTGATAACTCATATCTTGCACCAATGTCCATAACCCCAGAGGGGCGGGGAAAACCAATAAATCAAACTAATTGCAGACAAGTTCAATAAAGGCCGACCCAAGTATTGACAAGGTTGGGATGTATGACTTAGACTATGAGAATATGAACAGTCCCTAATATTTTTAATACTCCCCTATAATAAACCTCCCCTATAATAAACCAAAAATTAAACACTATGACCGCAGAAGGTAATGTAGCTGATACGGGTATTGTAGAAGAAGTTAACCAACTAATCGCCGAAAAAAAAGCATCAGATAAGTCTGAAGCACTCAAAATATTGAAACAGCAAGCTAAACGCGATAACGATAAAGAAAAAATGGAAAAAATTAAAAGCACCCAGAAATTCTTTGGTGACAGACATAGCCGCTCCAGCGGCAAAAAGAAGAAAATGAAAAGGTAAGCTGCTCAAAGAAACATCTCCTAAAATTAGTCTGCAATTATTGTAGTACCACGAAATTCAGAGAGTTTTGGGGGATGTCGAATTACTCACACTTAGTCATTTTGATACTTGCGTAATGCCATTCAATCTAACTGATGAGTGTGAAAATAACCTAGGCTGGAAGCACTAAAATTTAGGGAGGTGCAAAAATTATGGATAAGCTGACAACTGAAACACTGCTAGATTATTGCGATTCAGATGATTATGCCCTGCAAACAGAAGCATTGATACAGCTTGTAGATGCAGAAGTTTATGAGGCTGTACCGAAGATATTAAGATTGCTAAAATCCGCCGATGAATCAATTAGAGCCGATGCAGCCGAGGCATTAGGTTATCTCGGTTCAGAGGAAGTAGAGACAGTTGGCCTTGCATTAATGCCTTTGCTAAACGATCCTGAAGAACTGGTTAGGTCTGAAACAGTTGAGGCATTGGGAGAACTTGGTTATACTCCTGCGGTTGCACCAATAGAAGATATTCTCAGAAATGACCCTTCGGCACTGGTTCGCGCATCAGCAGCAGAAACTCTTGGATATTTAGAAGAACCATCCGCTATAGAAACTCTGGAACTTTCACTGCTTGATGTTGATGAAGATAAAGCAGTTAGAGGGTATGCTGCTAATTCTATCGGGCTTTTAGGTACGCCGCAGCTATTGCCAAAACTTGAAGAGTATCTAAAATTAGAGCTTCCTTTATCAGTAAAAGCTGAATTGCTGGGAGCCAGGTACTGGTTGGGCGCGAAAGAAGATATCGAGAAGCTATTGAGTTTGTTGGATAATGCTGATGAACATTTAGCAACGATCATCCTGAATATTTTAACAGATTTGACAGAACGGGAGGAGCAGCCAACATTGGCGAAAGATGCACCGGATTTAGAAAGGGTATTGAGGGCGATCGCAAATCGTTTTCCCTTCACAGGGAATCAACCAGAAAAAATTATCGCACTCGCACACTGATAAATCAATACAAACAAACGCAGATGTGATTCATCTGCGTTTATCGGCGTTTATCTGCGCTTGCTAAAAATCTTACTTCTCATTACTCCGAAATACCGACTTACCCTTCGCTTTCAGAGTATTAGCCGCATCTGCGAAAGTCTGCGCGAAAGGCTGCTGCGAGTGCATGAAAACGCGAGCCGTATTGCGTCCCGGCATACCCGAAATCGATCCGCCCGGATGCGTTCCCGCCCCCGTGAGAAACAAACCCTCGATCGGCGTTTTGTAATTCGCCAACTCTGGTAAAGGACGGAAAAATATCATCTGATCCAGCGTCATGTCAACGTGGTAATAATTCCCCTTCAAAGCACCCAAACGCTCTCCCAATTCTGCCGGACTTTCCACGCGGCGGCCGATAATGGAATTCTTGATATTAGGTGCATATTCTGCTAATTTATCAATGCAGCGATCGGCAACTTTGTTTTTCAGCTCATCCGTCCAACCCGTACCGTGTTGGCCGGTTCCTTCAGCATTTTCGATCGTGTAAGGAGCAAAAAATTCAATCCAAGCCGTATGATGTCCGGGGGGAGCCATTGACGGGTCTAGTACTGTCGGAAATACCACATACATCGATGGGTCTGAATCGGGAATTCTGCCAATTGAAGGGTCGCTGTGAGCGATTTCAACGTGTCTCACCGAGTCTGCAATTAAAACCGAACCGATTAAAAATTCGTCCCGATGATTCCAACGCTCAAACTTGGGCATTTCATTGAGAGCTAAGTCTATTTTGAGAATAGTCTCGTTATTGTTAACAATTTTGCGCTCCAATCTTTCCCGCAAATCCGGGTCGGCACTGTCAACATCGCTGGAGTCCATTAAGTGCAGAAACAAGCGCTTAGCATCAATATTAGAAATGACACCTTTTGTAGCGCGGTATTCCGTGCCGCCGGCAACTCGAACTCCCACAGCGCGACCATCATCAACTAATATTTTCTCGACGTGCTGGTCGGTAAGTACCACACCCGAGTATTTTTTCACTACATTAAGCAGCGCTTGCACTAATGCACCCGTCCCTCCGCGCGGTCTTGCCATGCCGGGATTGTGCCTCATTGCCAGCATAATTGCGCCTACAGCCAGGGTTTTTTGGGAAGGAGGCGCGCCGAGTTCTGAGGCGAATCTTGCTAGGGGTGCTTTGATAAATTCCTCGTCAAACCACTCGTTAACAATGTCTTCAGCGCTGGTGAGCATTGTGCGAATAAAGTCCAGCGTTTTGTCGGGGGAACCGATGACTGACAATAAATCTTTGATCTTTGAAATATCGTAGTTGCCCAGAATATCTATGATGGATTTTGGTGGCGCATTAAACATCGGAACCATTGCACCTAAAGCCCGCTGCCAAAAGTCTGTATATTCGGCATATTTTTTAGCATCGCGCTCGTTGTAGCGGGCAATTTCAGCACAAGTTTTTTCTACAGATTTGTGGGCTAAGAAATATTTGCCGTCGGGATGCGGACAAAAGGCAACTGGATCGCAGAAAAGATATTCTAAACCGTGTTTTTCCAGTTCTAATTCTTCTACAACTGGTCCTAAATGGATAAATTCGTGGTCGATCGCGCAAAGATTGAATTTAAAATCCGGCAATTCGGGAATCGCAGCTTCGGTAGTTGCCGCCCCGCCGGGAACTGAACGTTTTTCTAACAAGAGGACAGTATATCCAGCTTTCAGCAGGTAAGAGGCACAGACGAGTCCGTTGTGACCTGCGCCTATGATAATGACATCATACGTTTGCATAGATGAAGTTCTAGAGATAGGATATTTTGCTTATTTTACAAATGTTAACAAGTTGGCTGTCTCTACCAATAGAAATAGATTCATTGTCAGTAAGCCGTTTTAGCATATTACAAAAGATGGAGCTTTAACAAAATGCTGTGGTGCGATCGCCCTTATTTATTCTTAAAGTTACAGAGTGACCGCAGTTCTAAAATCGCGCCAATATTTTACTCTATTTAGCCACATTTATCGACATTCAATTTAAAAATTAAGCAAACGAAGTAAGAAGGAAGAAGAAACAGGAAAGGGGGCATAGGAAATAGGCAAGAGAAACAGTTTTGAGATTGCTTTTTTCCTTGCAACACGGCGAGTGGAAGGAGTTAAGCCCTAGTAAAATTACTTACTTCACACTCAAAACTGCTAGCCCATTACCAATTAGTACATTAAAAGATATTACTTGAGTTGCTGTAGCGCCGCCTCAGCTTTTTGTACACCATCATTGTTGCCTTGCTGGCGGTAAGTATCAAGGGCTTGTTGAAAAGCTTCAATTGCTTCAGATTTGCGATCGCGCGCTTTGAGTGCCGTACCCATATTGTAATAAGCTTCTGCCCTGTTTGGATCGAGCTTGATCACTCGCCCAAAAGTGGTAATCGCTCCTAAAAAATCTTGTTTTTCCAGTTGAATTTCCCCGATTCCTGCGTGTGCTTCCACTAAATTTGGTCGCACCGCAATAGCCCGCTGATAAGCTGCCAGCGCTCCGTCTAAGTCATTTTGACCCTTGAGAAGTTCGCCAATTTCTAACTGCACTTCTGGATTGCGGGGCTCCAATTTTGCAGCTTCTTCAAAAGCTGCTAGCCCTTCGGAAGTATAGCCGGCACGCAACAAAGCAGTGCCTAATTTTAACTGGACACCTGCTTGTTTGGGAGCGAGTTCGGCTGCTTGTTGGAGTACGGTGACAGCACTGGCAAAACTTCCCTGCTGGATCAATACTAAACCCATTGAAGAATAAGCTTGCCAATTTTTCGGATCGAGGGCGATCGCCTCTTGGTATGCTTTAAAAGAACCGCTGTAATCTTTTTGCTGAAAGAGTACCACTCCGAGACCGATCCGGGCATTGACATTTTTGCGATCGAGCTGAGCGGCGCGGCGATAAGCTGTGGCTGCTGCGGGATAGTTTTGTAAATTCGCCATAGCATATCCTAAGGCGTATTGGAAGTCAGCATTGTTCGGTTCCAGACCGATCGCTTGTTGGTAAAATTCTACTGAGGCTTGATAGTTGCCTTGACGCGCTTCTAAATAGCCAATACCAGAAAAAATGCGGGGGTTTTCCGTATCTAAACGTGCCGCTTCCTGATAAATGGCGATCGCCTTACTGTAGTCTCCTAAATCTACCAACTCGCGCCCTTGTCGCAGCAGAGCATCTAAATCTGAATTATTTTGAGGTTTGACTTCAACTGACGTTTCTGCTGAGAGCGCTATCTGCGGCGCTGCGACAGCGAGTCCCGCTACTAGCAACGTACTGAATACCAAGAGACTTTGTTTGTTCACGGCCATTTGTTTCAAAGAGTGTGTGGAATGAAAGAGCGAGTTGCTGTCAGCTTAGCAAGCTGACAACTTATGGTTTACCAGGAATCTTTGAGCGGCGAGATGTAGTAAATCTACAGAACAAGACCCACTCAAAATTTTCGCGACTGAGGCCAACTGATGATTGTAACAACAACTGATATCATCCAAGGAGCAGAAATTCAATCTTACCTGGGAATTGTAACTGCTGAGGTTGTCTACGGCACCAATGCCCTGCGAGATTTCTTCGCGGGCATTCGCGACATCATCGGCGGGCGCACCGGCAGTTACGAGGAAGTGTTTCTCAAAGGACAGCGAGATGCCCTCGCGGAACTGGAAAAACGGGCCCAGCGCCTGGGCGCCAATGCCGTAATCGGGGTGGAAGTTGACACGGGCACGATTAATGTAGACTCGAGCGGGGCTTTGCTGCTGATTACTGCCGTTGGAACGGCTGTAAGATTGCGTTAAGCTGTATTTTCTCTATACGTCCGCATTTCCTGTATACGTCCGCGAACTTTTCTAACGGGATAAAATATTCATCACTCATCAGTCATCAATCATCAGTCATTAGCTAATAGCGACTGGCTGAGGGCTGATGACTTTTTCGTTTCTTTCTTCAGACATAGAGACTGGTTATTTCCCCAGGCAGATATAGTTTTTATCAATCTCAGCCACAATCAATGCTTAGGTGAAAGATTCTTAAAAATTAAAGCAACTCTCAGAGGAAAGAAAAACCTATGTCATACGTAAATAGACCTGTAGATAACGTTGGTACCGAACCCGTGGTTGTGAATTCAATGATGGAATACCACGATCGAGTACGTTGGGGCCCGATTTTTTCGGGTTTGGTAATTGCGATCGGCACACAACTGGTGTTAAGTGCATTGGGTGCTGCGATCGGCTTGAGCAGCATTGCTGGTTCAGGAGCTCCGCGCACTATTTCAGGGGACGTGGGTACCGGCGTCGGCATTTGGTCAATTATCAGTTTGTTAATTAGCTTGGCCGTTGGCGGTTGGGTAACTGCTCGCGCTTGCGGCCCGATGAATCGCAATACAGCGCTTTTGAACGGAGCAATTTTGTGGGCAACCACCTTAACAATTGGCTCTTGGCTGTTAGCAAATGGCGTGGCCGGTACTTTTGGCGTCATAGCTGCGAATGCGGGAGAAGCAATTAATCAAGCGCAGCAAGGCGGGGTCGATTTGCCGAACAGAGCACCTAACGTATCTGCTCAGGATGCTCGCAATATTGCTGGTAATGCCGCGAAAGCTGGTTGGTCGTTTTTGTTCGGCTCACTATTGGGTTTAGTTGCTTCGATGGTAGGAGCATCTGCCGGCGCCCGCACTCCCCGGAATTACTCATAAAAGTTTCGTCAGACACGGAAAGTTTATATTAATGAAAGCACTTTTGTTAAGGTGCTTTTTTGTTGGTTTAATTAGTGAACTATTTTTTTCTCGTTTTCTCGTTCCCAGGTTCTACCTGGGAACGCATTTCTTGAGGCTCTGCCTCCTGGTTTTTAAATGGAGGCAGAGCCTCCGACTCTTTGTTCCCAGGCAGAGCCTGGGAACGAGGAGAAGGAACGAGAAAAACGAGAGAAAGGTGCTTATAGCGCACCCTAGCAATTAAGCGCTGAAGTATTTGGCTGCTGGGTGATACGTGATAATTGCAGTTGTGGATTGTTCGGGATAAAGTTGTTCGCTTTCATCCATATAGAGGTTGATACGATCGCACTTTAACAATTCCAATTGCTTGTACTGATCCGCCATATTCGGACAAGCGGGATAGCCAAAACTGTACCGCGAACCGCGATATCTTTGCGCTAGCATATCGCGAATGTTGTCCGGTTCTTCGCTACCAAAGCCCAATTCCCGGCGAATTCGCGCGTGAGTCCACTCTGCGATTGCTTCCGCTGTTTGTACCGCTAACCCGTGAAAGTAGAGATAGTCGGTATATTGATTGTTAGCAAATAGCTTTTGCGCGTACTCTGTAGCAATTTCTCCCACTGTCGCTACTTGCATCGGAAATACATCGATTTTACCCGATTCTTTGGGGGCGAAGAAGTCGGCAATGCACAGCCTGCGCGCCGATTTTTGCCGGGGAAATGTGAATGTTGCAGCCACAGGCAAGATGCCTGTGCCACTTTCTGTTGTGGGGCGGGCATCTTGCCCGCCATTGATTGTTGTTTGCCCCCCATTCATAATTTGCGGATCGTACAAATGCAAGGAATTGCCTTCAGCTTGACAGGGAAAATACCCGTAAATTGCTTGCGGATGCAGTAACTTTTCGGTGATAATTTTGTGTTTCCACTCTTCCAATATGGGATAAACTTTCTCAGCTAAGAAAGCATCGTATTCTTCCCGCGATTGGTCTTTTGGCTTGCGGAACTGCCACTGACCGGCAACTAAGGCTTGCAAATCTAAGTGCCAGAAAATCTCCTCAAAGGGGATGTCTTCTCCCTGCAACAGTTTCGTACCCCAGAAAGGAGGAGTCGGGCGATCGATATCTGCTGCAACTGCTTCGGAGCGCCTGGTATCAATCACCACAGGAGTGTCTGCTTTATTGGCCTCTTCTACAGTATTTTCTGGCGAAGCTTTAGCTTCTTTAACCGCCCCATAATCATCCTCTATTTCATCTAAAAATCCTTGCAAATCTTCCCATTTACCAGCAGATTTTGCTGGCATTAGTTTGTCCATAAAATGCAAGTCAGAAAACGCATCTTTGCCGTAAATTACTTTACCTTTATAAGTATTTTGGCAGTCTTCATGTACAAACTTGGGAGTCAAAGCCGCGCCACCCAAAATTACCGGAACGGTGATTCCTTTCTGGTTGAATACTTCCAGATTCTCTTTCATGAAGGCGGTGGACTTTACCAGCAAGCCACTCATGGCAATACAGTCGGCTTGGTGTTTTTCGTAGGCTTCGATAATATTGTCAACCGACTGTTTAATACCCAAGTTAATCACTCGGTAGCCGTTGTTTGATAGGATAATATCAACCAAGTTTTTGCCGATGTCGTGAACGTCGCCTTTGACAGTAGCGATGATAAATGTTCCTTTGGCGTTGTCCCCGGATTCGGACTTTTCCATGTGCGGTTCTAAATAGGCAACTGCCGCTTTCATGGTTTCTGCAGACTGCAATACAAATGGCAGTTGCATTTGTCCCGAACCGAACAATTCTCCGACTACTTTCATGCCGTCTAGCAAGAAGGTATTGATAATGTGGAGGGGCGGATAGGTTTCTAATGCTTTGGCGAGTTGGATGTCGAGCCCAATGCGTTCGCCGTCGATAATGTGCTGCTTGAGACGTTCTTCTACCGGGAGGCTGGCGTCTTCTGTACGATCGCGCTTGGTGGTTTTGCCCGCAAACACCGTTGTCAGCTCGCCCAAGGGGTCATAAACGCAAATTTCGCCGTCAAACTCCCGTTCGTCGTAAATGAGTTTACGGCAGATTTCTTGGTGTTTGGGGTCGATTTTGGCGAGGGGCAAAATCTTATTGGCACTGACAATTGCCGAGTCCATCCCGGCTTGCATTGCTTCGTGCAAAAACATAGAATTCAAAACTTGCCGCGCAGCCGGATTCAAACCGAAGGAAATGTTAGAAACTCCTAAAATTACGTGACAGCCTGGTAATTCTTGGCGGATGCGGCGGATCGATTCGATGGTAGCTTTGCCGTTTTTTCTGTCTTCTTCAATCCCGGTAGAAATTGGCAATGCTAGGGTATCAAAAAAGATTTCTTCGGGTGGAATTCCGTAGGCGACGGCGGCGTTATAGGCGCGTTGGGCGATCGCAAATTTTTGGTCAGCAGTTCTGGCCATTCCGTCTTCGTCAATTGTCCCGATAACTATGCCCGCGCCGTATTTTTTCGCCAACTCCAAAACTTGATAAAAACGCGGTTCTCCGTCTTCGTAGTTAGTGGAATTCAGCAAACATTTGCCGCCCGCCACTTTTAAGCCTGCTTCCATCTTTTCCCATTCTGTGGAATCCAGCATTAAAGGGAGAGTGGCATTAGTCACAACGCGGGAAACTAATTCTTTCATGTCTCGCACGCCGTCGCGGCCGACATAATCCACGTTGACATCGAGAATGTGCGCGCCTTCTCGCACTTGTTCCCGGGCCATTGCTACTAAACCGTCCCAGTCTTCGGCGTTTAGCAAATCGCGGCATTTTTTGGAACCGCTGGCGTTGAGTCTTTCGCCGACAATTAAGAAGGAATTATCTTGTTCGTAGGGTTGGGCGGTGTAAATTGAAGCGGCGGAAGGTTCCCAAGTAAATTCGCGGATTTTGGGTTTAAGAGTTTTGCCAATTTCTGATAGTTCGCGGATGTGATCGTAGCGGGTGCCGCAGCAGCCGCCGATGACTTGCACGCCTAAGTCTTCGACAAAGCGCATCAAGGCCATTTTTAATTCTATTGGCGTGAGTTTGTAGTGCGCGTGCCCGCCGATGTTTTCGGGTAAACCGGCGTTGGGAACGCAGGAAACGACGAAGGGCGAATGTTCGGAAAGGTATTTGACGTGTTCGGCCATGCGATCGGGGCCGGTGGCGCAGTTCAGGCCTAAAATGTCGATCGGGTACGGCTGCAAAATGGCTAGGGCGGCGCTGATGTCGGAACCGACTAACATTGTGCCGGTGGCTTCCATTGTGACTGATACCATTAACGGAATTCGCGCACCTTTTTTCTTAAATACTTCTTCAATGGCATTTAATGCTGATTTAATTTGCAGCACATCTTGACAAGTTTCGACAATAAATAAGTCAACCCCGCCGTCATAAAGTCCTTCTGCTTGTTCGGCAAAAGCTGCGGTGAGAGTGTCAAAATCAATGTGTCCTAATGTGGGCAATTTGGTGCCTGGCCCGATCGATCCTGCGACAAATCGAGGTTTTTCTGGTGTGGAAAATTCGGCGGCGATACCCTTGGCAAGTTCGGCGGCAGTTTTGTTGAGATAATATGCTTTGTCTGCCAAATCGTATTCGGCGAGTACGATGGAAGCGCCACCGAAGGTGTCTGTTTCGATGACATCGGCCCCTGCTTCGAGGAATCCCCGGTGCACGTTGGCTACGGCTTCCGGTTTCGTGTGGACGAGATATTCGTTGCAACCTTCGTATTCTTTGCCACCAAAGTCTTCTGCGGTGAGGTTTTGGACTTGCAGGTTGGTTCCCATCGCGCCGTCGAAGACGATGACGGGGCGCGAGGGGTGGTGGAGTCGATCGAGGAATCTGCTATTCATAAGCGGTCAAAAAAAACGCAGGTGCTATATATTTACAATTTTATCTATTGTGCAATATTGTCAACAATTATGTGACTGTTGGCAAACGACTAATTACTGAAGGATTTAATGCTGCTGACAATAGTTCGATCGTACCTGTAATTTTACCGATCGCCCTGGATAATTGTCAAAATTCTGTTGTGGGTGAGGCTGCGGGGGGGAAAACGAGCTAGTTGTGATGGATTTTTTCGCTTAACTGTTGAGGAATTTGGCGAAAATGCGATCGAAATAATTAAACGAGTGATGTTTAAGGGCGATTTAATTCTCGGCTGTCTCGTAGTTAGGCTGATAACTACGATCGCTACTCCTGGTGCAAGTAATGGTTTGAATGTTTGTTCTACTAAGAGACGGAATTCGATCGGAACCCATTGCTTGTTCATCAGATGTTTCTTTGATTAGTAAACGAACTGATTGAAGAATGGTTGGTACCGAAGAAGCGATAGCAAATGGAATTAAGTGGGTACCTGCACAGCTATCTTTATGGATAACTCGAAAAATTCACAAATTAGGTTGTCGGATGGTCTTAAGGGTGTAGAAACAGCAAACATTTTTACATCAGGAGAATTATGACCAAGAAATTGGGATACAAGCCCCTTCTTTAATAGCCGGCTTTTCTTGATTTCTAATATACTCCTTTAAAATCTCTAAAGGCGCACCCCCTACAGAAACAGCAAAATAACTAGGACTTCATAATGCTTCCTTGTAAGGCTTCTTATGTCCAGCCTGTCCGTAGCAACGGCTAGAGACGCCCTTTAATGCGTTAACTATTTGAGAGATAGACAACTTGGTCGGATACTCAATCAGCGCGTGAACATGATTGCCCTCGCCCTTGAATTCCAGCACTTGAAAATTCATTTTTTCTGCCACATCTCGAAACTACTTTTCAATCAAATCAATACTTTCAACTGTAAATATAGACCGACGATACTTTGTAACACAGACCAAGTGTATTGTAAGTTCTTTAACAGAATGGCGTTCCCGCCGGTAAACAGTGGTCATACTTTGCAAACCAATATATAATTCGACCTACAGACCAATATCAATATAACCATGAAAACAAGGTTTCGTTACAGATTCTATCCAACAAGGCAACAGCATGAGAGCTTACCTCAGTTGTTTGGATGCGTCTGGGTAGTCGGGAAAGATGGTCTAGCTCTGTGCAAACCGTCTCAAAAAAAGCCAAGTTCGGTTGAATTACAAAAAGTAGTAATAACCCGACGAAAAAGACCGAATAAAAACTTTGGTTAAGTGAAGCTTATAACATTCATTTACAGCAGTATCTAGCTGATTTGTAAGGCAGCTTTCAAGAACTTTTTCAACTGCTGTAAAGGAAAGCGGAAAGATCGTAAATTTCTGTATTTTATATTCAAGCAAAATAGCCAATCGGCGCGATTTAGGATAGGACGTTTTTCTTTTAGGAATGGCGGTGTCTATTTAGCTAAAATTGGTATCGTCAACCCAGTCTGGTCAAGAAGCCTCCCGTCTGAACCTAGCTCCGTCACAGTAATCAAAAATTGTGCAAATCGCTATTTCCTGAGTTTTTTCGTAGAAGTTCAACCAATTCAATCTGAGGTGAAAAACCAAAGTATCGGAATTGACTTAGGGATGAAAACTTTGGCAGTGATGAGCAATGGTGAAAAAGCTGAAATTCCTATTTATAAAAAGTTAGACCGACAAGCTCGTAAACTCCAACGCGAGTTAGCCCGTCAGCCAAAAGATTCTCAAAGAAGAAATGTAACTCGGATCGAGATTGCTAAATTACATAATCCCATTGCCGATACCCGTAAAGATTTCCTGCATAAAGTGTCAACCAAAATAGTCAAGCAAAACCAAGTGATTATTCTGGAAGATTTGAAGGTGTCAGGAATGCTGAAGAATCGGAAACTCTCAAGGGCGATTAGCCAACAAGTATGGAGAGAATTTAGAACTCTCTGTGAAGCAAAATCCGAGAAATTTGGCAGAGAGTTTCAAGTAATTAGTAGGTGGGAACCTACTAGCCAAGTCTGTGCGGACTGTGGCTTTAAGTGGGGAAAAATTGATCTGTCTATCCGTTCATTGCTTTGCATGAGTTGTGGCACTGATCAAGACAGAGATGAGAATGGGGCTAAAATTAGATAGAAAGTCGGGATGGGGAATCGGCACGACTCTAAACGGGCGCAGAGGGTTTGTCAGATTAGCAACGGTTAGCAGAACCCTATGAAGCGTCAAGAATCACCCCACCTTCAGGTCGGTGAGTATTTTAATGAGTTAGATTTTTCGTTCATCTTTCGCTCAATTGTCCCTCTTACTGAGTCTGCTTATCGTGTAAAGCTTACAACAGGTCACTCAGTTTTCGCTCAGACGCAGAACAGGTTCCCTAGATTGAGCGAGGGTAGGAGCTACGATGGCGGAAAGTGGTAAAATAAGTCAGAAAGCTTAATTCAAATCCTGTCATCCAGATTATAAAATTAAACTGGATATTCCGAAGCAAGTGAGTTTGTTTTGGGCGATCGTCCGGCTGTTTATATTTCGGGTTGGAATAAATTAATGGAGCGGGCGATCGAGCGTTTTAATTCCCTTTTGCTAGAAAATCAACTGTAGCCACTGTTTTGGCAAAGGGAATTATAGAATATATAGAATAAAACGTAAACAATCAGAGCAGCAGTAGAGAATACAGAACAAGTCTTTGTCTTCTCCCTCTGTGATGATTTGGGACATTGTTCAATTACAGCTACTTGCTCAATGCTGAGAACTTTGACTAAGGTTTGAAACCAGAGGTAAGTATAAATACTGCAAGAATGTATAAATATTGCAATAATTCTTAAATACCAGTTCATCAAGATTTACATCTTGAGATAGATGAATTAATAGGTGAATGAGCTTAAAATAAAATCTACTTGTTAGCGTGTCTAAAATTAACCCCAAAACCGGAGGATATTCCAATGCAAATAAGTGGGAAAGGCTTCGGCTCCTGCCCTCGCTGCGAAACAGTACCCGCAAAAATAGAGGGCAGCGGAGGTTTATACCTGTGGTTTCCAGTATCGCACACGCTGACCAAGGTTATTTCTGCGCTGGCTAAGGCTAAACTTGAATTTCGGTTTTTAGAAGAGAGCAAGTGCTTGTACGTTATCCTTGAGGGAATAGCGAGAGAAGATTTTAGCGCCCTAGCATCATCGGTGCTGACAACTCAAGAGTTGAAAGAGACAAAAGTTTTGTGGATGCGCGAAGTTGAACAGCCAAAGCTTAGCGATTTTTATCGTAGCACTTCCTTAGACTCTTTTATTAATTTGAGTAACTATGATTGGCTGTTAGATTTATTGTACGAAGAACGCATTACTACGCATTTTCAGCCCATTGTTTACACCTCAGATACTTCTAAAATTTTTGCCCACGAAGCGCTGCTCCGAGGAATTGACGAGCAAGGAAACTTAATTTATCCGGGTAGGATTTTTGCCCAAGCAGAATCAGCAGGCTTAATTTTTCAACTAGATGTTTTAGCCCGGACTCGCGCTATCCGCGAAGCCCATGTTTACAATATCAAAGAACTACTTTTTATTAATTTTTCTCCCACTTCAGTTTACGATCCCGCTACGTGCCTGCGAAGAACAGTACAGGCTATTGATGAAGCGGGAATTCCTCACAGCAATATTGTTTTTGAAGTAGCGGAATCTCAGCACCCTCCTGATATCGATCACTTGATTAATATTCTGAGGTTTTACCGAGAGGCGGGATTTTTAATTGCCCTAGACGATTTTGGCAGCGGTTCTTCTAATTTAAATTTAATGCACCAACTGCATCCTGATTTTATTAAATTGGATATGCAATTGATTCGCAATGTCCATCAAGATTATTATAAGGCACTAATTACGGAAAAGATGTTAGAAATTGCTGCTCAATTAGATATTAAAACTGTTGCTGAAGGTGTGGAAACTTTGGAGGAGTTTGAGTGGGTGCGGGAACGGGGAGCAACTTTTGTTCAAGGTTATTTGATTGCGAAGCCGACTTCTCCGCCGATAGCAGTTACCAGCTATATTGGTGCTGAACCACTACCTATTTCTGCTTAAATGGTTTTCAGTTGCGATTTGGCGCTACATTGGCTCGTTCCCAGGCAGAGCCGGGGAACGAGAATAACTAGCATCTTAAACGCTCAAATTGCGCCGCAGAAAGCTTTCTAAGGATTCCATTCTCATGCCGTAGATTGATTCCAAGTTTTGCACTTCTTCGGGAGTGCAGAAATACTCGTTACCCAGCAATACGCGCAAAGTTCCTAAATCTTTTTGAGCTTGAGGATTCAATAAACCCAAGGCATTTCTCAAACCGTCAAACACAACCAGTGGCGGGTTGATTACCACCGGTTCGCGATTGAATAAGCGTCCAAAAATGCGGGGAATGTCGTCTCTTGTCAGCACATCCGGGCCACCGACTCGCAGAATTTGGTTGCGGGCGCCTTCGACTGTTGGGGAGTCTGCGGCAATCTTTGCTAAGTCGTCGGTACTGACAACAGAGGTGCGGTTTTTGCCGTCGCCAATCAGCAGGTAAAGTCCAGTTTCTCGAAATCTTTCTGCTAGCGGTAACAAGCTGGAAGCAAAACCTGCAGGCCGCAAGATTGTATAATTCAAGCCGCTGTTTTGCAGGTATTTTTCTACTTCTCGCTTGGCTTTGAATACTGCGGAATCTTCGTATCCCCGATCGACTCCCAGTACCGAAATAAAGACAAAGTGCTGCACTCCGGCTTCTTTGGCGCAGTCGATCAATTCTATGTTAGCGCGGTAGTGTACTGCTTGAACGTCGCCGCCGGTGCCGTGGCTGCTGATGATGTATTGCACTCCTTGGCAGGCTTTTTTAATATCTTTGTCTTGTTTTAAGTCGCCGATAAAAATCTCGGCGCCTCGGTTTTCTAGTTCTGAGTAGCGAGATGCGAGGCGAACGAATGCGCGGACAGGCTTCTCTTGCTGTCTGATTTCTCGTACAATTCGGCGGCCTAGTGCGCCTGTTGCTCCAGTTACTAAGAACATAATTTTTAGTTGTTGGTTGTTATTAACCTTATAACCGATAGATCAAATTTCGACAATTACGGGGGCGTGGTCGCTGGGTTTGATTAATTTTCTGGGAGCAATATCTATTGTACAGTTTTTTGCTTGTTCGTAGAGGGGAGGGCTGAGATAATGGTGGTCGATTCTCCAGCCGTTGTTGCGGGGAAATGCGGCGGCGCGATAGTCCCACCAACTATAATGGCCGCCTTCTGAGGTGAATTTGCGAAAGGGGTCGTTTAATCCTAATTCTATGATTTCTGTGAGTGCGAGGCGCTCGGCGACAGACAAGCCGACGGAGTTGGCATTGGCTTTGGGATTGTGGATATCTCGATCGTCCGGGACGATGTTGAAGTCGCCGCAAATGCACAAGTTGGGGGATTTATCCAGTGCTATTTTGAGGTATTCTTGCAGCAGTTTGAGCCACTTTAGTTTGTACTCATATTTCTCGCTGCCGACTTCGGAACCGTTGGGAACGTATACGCAAATAATGCAAATATCGTCTATAACCCCGGCTATTAGGCGTTTTTGTTCGTCAAAAATATCTGCGGTTTTGTCGCCGAGAAGGGGGGAAAATCCGGTGTTGATTTGCGTTAGGGGCGATCGGCTAAAAATGGCAACGCCGTTGTAGGATTTTTGACCGGAAATGTAGCAGTTGTAGCCCAGGTTGATGAAGGGTTCTAGGGGGAAGTCTTTATCGGGAACTTTGGTTTCTTGGAGGCAGAGAACGTCTGGGGAGTTTGTTTGCAGCCAGCTAGTAACGTGTTCTATGCGGGTGCGGATTGAGTTGACGTTCCAGGTGGCGATTTTCATTTTTTGTTTGTTATATACTCTCTGATTACTGGCGCGATCGTAAAGTGCGATCGCCCATTGGGTTTTACTGTTTCAACTAATGACCGTCGTCCTAAAGATTGCATGACTTTCAATAGTTCGGGCGGTGAGAGTTGCAGGTTTTCTGGTATTTTTGAGATGTCGGCTGGTTCGGGGGTATTGGCTAGCCATGCGATCGCCTGTTGTTCGGATGCGGTTAGGCGATCGAAATGCTGGTGCAGGAGTGATTCTAAGTCACCTAAGAATAGGGTATCATAGGAGAGGAATTCGGAAACGCTGCCGCCGAACAAGTCTTGAATTAATGTGGCAATTATATTTAACCATAAAGGATTGCCTCGGTAAAGGTCGATTAGTTCTGACCATTTTTCCTCTTCTGCTAATCCTTTGTCTCTGAATATTTCCTGTGCTTCCGGCCCTAAACCGTTGAGTTGCAGCGATTTGCAGGGGCGGTTTTCGCCTTCTAAGGCGGCGATTTCTCTGGGTTTTTCCCAACTCAGGAGGATGAGGCAACTGTTGTGGGATGATTCTGTTATTTGTTTGAAGAATGCGCCGTAATTTTCATATCCAGGTTGGTAATTTCCTGCGAGTTGTTGGCTGCTGAAAATGGTTTGGATGTCATCGAGGATGATGAGACAGCGGTGCGATCGTAAATATTCTAGTAGGGGCAATCCCCTGGTGGTTGCCCTTTCTTCTGGATAGGGGGCGGACACCGAGGGGGCGGGCACGGGGGCACCGCCCCTACAGAATTGAATTAACTCGGTTTGGAGTGATGCCAGCGGTGGAGAGTTGCGGAGACTTCGCCAGATGATGTAGTCGAATTCGTGTTGAATTTGTGGGATTAGTTGGAGTGTAAGGGCGGTTTTGCCAATACCGGATAAGCCTAGGATGGTGATGAGGCGGGTGCGGCCTAAAATCCAGTTTTCGAGGGTGGAGAGTTCGGATGTGCGGTTATAGAATAGGTTGGGTTCTGGTGCATCAGCTAAATCTAAATGTACTTTGGGTTCGGAATTGCTTGTTTTTTCGTTAAATTTATTCTTGTCTTGCGGTTCAGATTGTGAGATTTTTAGGGAGTGCAAAGTCTCAGCGGAGACACTACCAATTTGTATATAGTCTTTCCCGAAACATGAGATATTGGAAAATCGCCCATTTTCTAATTTTTCTCTAAAATTTGCTTTGCAAACATCTCCATCTTCTAATGCAACTGATAGAAGTTTCCATAATTTAAAGCCAACCTCTTTAACATATTTCTCTGAACGGTTGTGATGCTGTGCAATTTCTTTATATTTCTGATTGTCCCAAGCGCCACGTAATATAGCTTTTTGCAGACTATCTAAATGTTTTCCCGTAGTAGTCAAAGCTAGATGGTCAACAAATTCTAAGGCTTCTTCAACGTCCATCGGTCACGCAGGTGCAAGGGGTTGACCTGATTGTAACCCAACTAAATATGACTTTTTCAGTAGCAACCAACTAAATGTGACTTTTTATGACCTACTTGGGATAGAAAAAAACTACTAAATATGACTTTATATGGCTTGACAAGATTTGGTATTTAGGAAAAAATTTATACTTAAAACAACAAAAGGTTATGCTAAGCGCTAGTTGTATCTACCTGTTATGACACAACCGAATATTTTGGAACTCGCGAAACAGGGAGATGCAAAAGCGATCGCGCTTCTGCTGAACCGCCAGCTACAAGCCAAGGGCATCACCGCCGCAGCTTCCCTTAAGGATGGTTGTTTACAGGTGATGCTGGAAGCGACAGAAGCGCCTAGTCAGCAAGTCTTGGCCCCGTGGGTGAGTAAGTCGATCGCTGGTTTGGGGGCTGCATCGATTGAGAAAGTCAAGGTTTACGGGCGACAGACGGGCGCAAAGGTGCCGGCGTGGAGTCAAGAGTTTGAAGCGGCGGGACAAAATTTTCCTGTTGCGAATGTAACACAGGGGCGGGCAAGTTCTAGTGATAATACGGAGTCAAATCAGCTTAGTTTGAAGGAACGGGCTAAGCTTGGGGATGTGGAGGCGATCGCCAGTCTGTTAAATCTTCCGTTACAGAATAAGGGGATTAGTGCGACTGCGAGTTTGCAAGACGGTTGTTTGCAAGTGATGCTGGAGGGCGATCGGGTTCCTGATGAGGAGGCTTCTATCAGGATTGTCCGCAGGGAGTTGACGAATTTGAAGGCGGGGGCGATCGCTTCTGTGAAAGTTTACGGGCAGCAGGCGGGTGAGGATTTTCCGGCTTGGAATCGAGAGTTTGAGATAGCGCAAGTACAGTTGACATCAAGTCCAGCGAAATTAAGCGTGAATAATCAAGCTTCAGGTTTTCAAGCGACAATTCCAGACAAAAATACGCCAAAACAACTAGCTCAGTCAGCTTTAAACTTTCTCCAAACAACATTGCTTAGTCATCCAATAATCAGTAAAGTGTATGAACACAGTTTAGTTTTTATCAAAGACAACAAGTACATTATAAAAAACAAAAAAACGATGACCATCGCTATTATATTTATAGCGCTGGTAATAGTTAGTGGGATATTTTTGAATAAAGATGCGAAGTTTCAAAGAGAAGTATATGCTTCCTTTGATAGCTACCCGAAAAAGTCCCAACAAGAAGGATACAAAAAAATGTTTGAAGTATATACCTTCGAGAGAGCAAAACAATATGGTCTAGAGTATTGCAGTGACTTATCAAAAGGTATTAGTGAAGAAGAATTATTCCGTGCCTACAACGATAGACAACTTGAGAGACATATGAAATCTATAGAAAACGGAACTATGAGTGAGCGAGAAAATCTAGATTTATTTGTGGTAGAAGTACAGATACAAGGAGCGGCTATAAAAGTATATTGTCCTCAATTCCAGAATGTAATTGATAAAGTTCCTCTCCAAAAACGTTTAGACAGTACAGATAAATAAACCAAGAAAAAGCTAAAATTAATTTGGTATATAGCTTTTTTAGTAGCAACCAACTAAATGGGACTTTTTATGACCTAGCTGGGATGTAAACAGCCTACTAAATATGACTTTATATGGCTTGACAAGATTTTGTATTTAGGTAATAATCTATACTTAATACTACTCATAAAATATCTATGACTGACTATCCTCTAAGCGCCACCATTTACACAGATAACTCTAACATGGACATTAGTTCTATTGAAGTTAGTCATCAATTATCATTTAGCCATATTAAAGCAGCAGCTCACTTTGCAAAGTTAAGTTATAAAAAAGAAGATGAGTATGATGACAGCCAACCTTCGTCAGAGTTGCTTGATGAACATAGATCGTATGTCATAGGTTCCATAATCACTGCGGTCTGCTATCTTGAGGCTACAATCAACGAAGTGTTTACGGATGTAGAAGATATTTCCCGTTCTAATGAATGGAGTCCTGATGTTGCCCAAAAAATGAAAGAAACGTGGCATAATGAACGAGAGTTAGGACTTATAGAAAAATACGAAAAGGCTCTCTGTATAGTGAAATCAGAAAGCTTTAATAGAGGAGCAGAACCTTATCAATCTGCTGCTTCACTCATTTACCTACGGAATGCCTTAATCCACTATAAACCTGAGTGGGTTGGAACTGGAGAAAGTTATAATAAGACGGTTAATGAAAAATTAAGGCAAAAGTTAGAGAAGAAAATCAAAAAGCTTAACCCAATGACACAAGAAGGAAGCCTTTTCTTCCCGCACCGGTGTCTGGGATATGGTTGCGCTAAGTGGGCTGTGGAATCTTCTCTAAACTTCTCTAATGAGTTCTTTTCTAAAATAGGCTTACCTTCTAACCTAGATCAAGATTACCAATTAAGTTTGAACTTACCAGAGATATAAGCTCGCTCCCTAGATTCTGATATCCTAGTTATTACAAAAGCGCGATCGCCCTTAAATCCCAACTTGTCAAAAAGTGCGATCGCCCTTACGTCCCAACTTGTCAAAAAGCGCGATCGCGCCTCTTCCCCTGTACTTGCAAAAAAATTACATCCAAGATAAACTAGGAAATAGAAACTAAGCAACCTCTGATGCTGAAAGCAAAAATATAATGAAAACTAAAAGCTTCACAGTCATCATTTACAAAGAAGAAGATATGTACATTGCCGAATGTCCAGAAGTCGGCACAATTGACCAAGGCGAAACCATAGAACAAGCGATCGCCAATCTCAAAGAAGCTACAAGGCTCTATCTCGAAGAGTGTCCTTTACCCGACGAAATCACTCCCAGGTTTGTAACTAGCATAGAGGTTAGCTATGCCTAGGTTGCCCAGAATATCAAGCCTAGAAGTAATTCGCGTACTAGAGCGTTTAGACTTTTATCAAGCCAGACAAACGGGTAGCCACGTTGTCCTTAAAAAGCATCTTCCAGACGGATAAATTGTTTGCGTTGTGCCACTCCACCGCGAGTTAAAAATTGGTACTCTCAGCGGTGTTCTAAAGCAAGCAAAGGTCACACCTGATGAGTTTATAGCTAATTTATAAGTGAGAATAACCGGGTTTCCCAGTAGATGAGTTTTTGTAGCTTGTAGGGGTCGATCGCGATCGTAATGAAATAACGATCGCCCTTAAATCCCAACTTGTCAAAAAGTGCGTGAAGCGCAGCTATCCCCTAGAGAATCGCCCCTACATGAATTATTCAAGCTAACTCCGACACACTCAGCCGCCCTTCTACAGGTTCATACTCATCCTCTAAAAGCCAATACTGGGCCTCATCATAACTCTGACTAGAAAACACAACTTTATAACCCTCAGCCGGATCGTATATCCGACAATTTCCCTCAGCGTCACTTAGTAACAAAAGCAGATAAGGCGGTGAAAGATTTGGATCGATCCATACCTCTGTAAATTCCCAGTTATTCTTCACTAAATCGGCTTCGAGGCGTAACGTGGTATCGGTTTTCTGCATCAACTTTTATCTCTCCGCAGTCAAGTAAAAGACGGCTACCATCCGGGTCAACTCTATAACCAATTGATTCAGCAAAAAACTTACCATAACATCGTAGCCCCGAATCGTACCTGGAAATTCTCCATCTTCTATTATGGCTTGAGCTACCTGATTCATAGTAGCCTCATCGTTAAAAATATGAGCAGCACGTCCTTTATTAAGCAGTCTTCTCATTTGTGGCGTGTCTGGCAAGTGTTTAGCAATCTGCCTGCTGTCAAGGGTGATTTGGCGATTAATTCCACTCATTAATTAATTACTGAGCATACAAGTATGATTAAATCATGCGATCGCCCTTACATCCCAAATTGTCAAAAAGCGCGTAGGCGTAACCAGCCGCAGACAATGGGCGCACCATCGCTATGCCTTTAGCAAATCCCAATCACTCAACAGTTGATACTAGGAAATATCGCTCTAAAAAATACTTGACAGTGAAAATCTAGCGGTGTAGTATAGAAGTAGTGCATACAATGAAAAACATGAGACTAAAAAGTTGGGAGTCTCCCCGCAGCGAGGGTAGAAACTCCAAAGGTAAAGGCGGCTCAGCCAGAGCTCGGCAACTCAAAAAGCAACAGCAAACTCTGCGAAAACAGTTAAAAGCTCAACACGATCGACAAAACCACCAACCAAACCATCAAGGGAAGGAAACCGATAATTCCTTCCCTTTTTTTGTATCTTTCCGCTGCTCAATCCCGCTGAATGTTCGGACAAATCGTGCGAGTAATGCTCGCCTGCGAGGGTTGCTCTTGCCAGCAGTTGAGAATGCCTTGCAACTCCCCCTTCAAAGTTTCTAAGGCTGCAATTTGCACGGAAATTTCCTCTACCTTAGCCGTTAGATGCTGCTTCGCTTCAGAGCAAGGCAATTCTCCCCGATCGCGCACTTGTAAAATATCCTTAATCTCATGAAGGCTCAAACCCAGAGCCTGAGAGCGTTTAATAAACGCCAATCTGTTGAATACCATTTCGCCAAACAAGCGATAACCAGCGGGCGATCGCTTTACCGCAGGAGACAGCAAGCCCATCTCCTCATAGTAACGAACAGTTTTCACCGACAAACCACTACAGGCAGCTACAGAGCCAATTTTGTACAGTTTCTCGGCAACAGAAATATTCATACACCAAGCATCCAAGATCGAAAGACTTTCTTGCCCTATCTTTTAGTGCCTCAGATCCAGGGAGTCGATCGGCACATCGCCCAGTCACCATTGCCCAGTAATCTTAATAAGGAGGATTTTTTTTAGACACATTAAGCACGGGCAACTGAGGTCTAGAAGACTGAGGAGGAAGATAGTATTCGGGAGCAGGTGCGGGTTGTTCGGCTCCAGAGCGGTAAATTTGCCACCAGCGGAGAGCCATCGCCACCCCAGCGGTGCCAAGCCCAAAAGCCAATAAAGAGCCACTCGCACCGATGCTGCCGATGGCTGCATCGACAACGCCCACTGTCACAACAAAACTGGTAATTGGTTCTCTACGGTAAGCTGACCTCAAAAGTCGCGTCCACGAAGCATTCATTTGGTTTTACTCTGTTCTATATTTATTTACAAGCTCTAAAACTTAGAGTTGGCGGAACGATCGGGATTTCTAGCTCAAAGACTAGCTTCACCTACATTAATCTTCTCGCCTGTGGGGAATTGTACGGGAGCGAGGCAAAATTGCCAAGCTAGTCAAATCAAAATTCCACCCCATATACACCTCCAAAAGCCAGCTATTGCATTCGGGAACAGATCTCTCTCGACAGAGAAGTCGCTGGGCTTGTTTGTAATTAATATTTTAATCAATTCCCGAATTTGTCGCGGTCAGCAGAAGTCACACCCGCTGCCGTTCGAGTCAAGACAAAGTGTAACGCTGACCGCGCCATTGCTAAAATTAGTTGAGACCTAACCAGGACAGCAAGCCCTGGCCTGTGACATACTCGATAATTAAAGTTAGAGAAAAACCGATCATCGCGGCTCGACCGTTAAGGCGTTCCGCGTAGCTATTGAAGCCAAACTTTGGCTGTTCCAGTTTGGGAGTGACGGTGGGTTGTAGTTGTGTCATTGCTTTGGGTACCTGGCGATCGACGCTATTCAAATGTGAAATCCAATGTTAGTTACAAATCTTAAACATTGCTACTTCTATTATAAAGAGGCTTAACCGCCGTCAACCGTCCCCGAAGAGAAAAAACTGCTGCCAACTAATGCCAATTAATTATACCCGCTCAAAATATGACTAATCAGTTAGATAACGATAAGCTTCCTGTCGCGGTACAGCGAGTAGCCTTTGCCCTTCGTACAACAGGCTGGGTTTGCTTCTGGGTACAGGTAGTGCTAGGGGTGGTAGCGGCGATCATTTTGCTCTTTGCCATCCCCTTCGCCCTCCCCAGGGCTAGCGCCGCTGCGGGTTCAACCAGTGCCGGCACCGGCGGCGGCGTATTTTTTGCCATTTGCGGGCTAGCCGTACTCGCTTACAGCGTATATCGCTCTTTCCGCTTCACCCGCTTGTCAAGACAACTGCGATCGCCCGCTAACGCTGTCCGCCCCAAAAAAGCAGACACCATCAAAGAAGTACGGCTGGCACTTTGGAGCAACTTATCGGGAATGGTACTGACGCTCATCGGCGCAGAAGCCATCAGCGGCACGCTTTTAGCCAAATCTCTAGCTCAGCCGCAAGCCTTGTTCGGTGCCGCAGTTGATTTGGGCCGATTTATTCAGCCCCTAGATATATTTGTCGTACTCGCCAATACTCACGCCACTGTTGCCCATTTTGTCGGGATTTTCGGGGCTCTTTTTTTGCTCGATCGCATCCACAAACAATAGACAATTGGTAAGTGGGAATTGCGACTCTCCCACTCCCACTCTCTCACTCTCCCTCACTCTTCCTCACTCTCCCACTCTCCCCCAACCGACATCCGGAATCACTGCCAACCTGTCGAAGAACGTACTCAGATACCTTCTACCAAGACAACATGAATATCATGGCACTGAAACCCGAGGCTTATTTTGGGGTGACAGATCACCCAACTATTGAAATTTCTCAAGAAAGTTTTCGTTCTGTCCTAGGTCAAATAGAAACTGAACTCCTCTGTAGCGACACCTATAGCCACGCTCTAGCTAGCCTGCAAACAATGTTGGGCGAAGCCGCCTCCGCTGCCGAAATTTTAATTAGAGCAGTTAGCAGAGAAGCCGTCAAGCTCGCATTCGATCGATTTCCCAAACAAAACAAAATTGAACCGCAACTACCCCAAGAGAGTGTTACTGCTGTAAGTCCCGCCATTGAGACGGTGACAGAAATTCAAGCATTGGAGTCACCAGTAGGTGTTCCTGTCTTCTATTGGCGCAGCGCTAGTGTGGAAGCGCCCCCCCAAACCGAGTCCGACACTGAAAATTCCGATCGAGACACTGACACTTCTGAAGACAGCAAACAAGCGCCCCAAGACGAAATTAAAGTCGAGTCGGCTCCACCTGCAACTGTCACCGTCCCCGGAAAATCCTTCCCAGGGTTCGGTTTTCCCAAAAAGCCGAAAAAACTCACCAAGGAAGAAGAAGCAGCTTTAGCCGTTCAAAAGCGAGAAGAGTGCCTGCGGGAGTTGGGTGGAGAATTGCGTAAGGGACGGCAAATTCGCTCCCTATCCATGCAGCAACTCCACAGTCAAACTCTCGTGCCGCTGCACCACATCGAATCGATCGAAAATGGGGAAATCGACAAACTGCCCCAAGATATTTACGTTAGAGGTTTTATCCGCAGACTCGGCGACGCCTTGGGACTAGACGGCAGCGCTATGGCGAATGCTTTGCCCAAACCCGATCCGAGCCCAATTCCCAGTATGTATGTGTCTGTTTCCGATTCCGACTCAAGCGAAGGCTTTCAAATGCGTCCGGTGCATTTGTACATCGGCTACACCGCTTTGATGGCTGGGGCTGTAGGGGGCTTGGGTTGGCTGTCGCAGCAACCCGTGGTGCCAGGAGCACAGGCAGTACCTCCAACGCAGGTAACACCGCCAGCCTCAGTTGCACCGGCTCAGAAGACCCCAGAAAAAGCACCTCAACCGGGCTTGAAGAAGTCTAGCAACGGGGGATTGATGATGGGGGCTGACATGGCGCCGCCGGAGGTGATTTTTGGTTAGTGTGTGTCGGGCGAGCGATCGTCCGACCACTCTCTTGGTCCAGGTGAACTCGGAAAGCTGGTTTCCGAATTCACCTACATACGGATACTTCTTTGAAGAAATAAGTCTTGGAAAGCAATTACGGTTGAGATTTTAGTTCCATCCCCCACCTTCATCCATCTGTGGAGTCAATTCTAAAATCTCAAATCTAAAATCTCAAATCGCCGGGTCGTGTACCCAAAGTGAATTTTCAACTGCATCAGGAAACCCGATATGTGCGATAAACTATCTATTTGACCACTCCTCAAAGAGGTTTCCGATAAGATGAGTTCCCCAGCCACCGCTGCTTTCTCCGATCTCGATCCGCTATCGACTCACTCGCCAACAGTCACGAGTTTGGCAGCACCCGACAGTGCTTTGGTAACGGCGGCTCAACTGCCACAAAAATCTTGGACAATAGAAGATAGTGAGAAACTCTACCGCATTCAAGGTTGGGGCGAACCGTATTTTTCGATCAATGCAGCCGGGCACGTTACAGTTTCTCCCAAGGGCGATCGCGGCGGTTCCCTCGACTTGTGCGAACTGGTAGAATCCCTGAAACAGCGGAATTTGGCTTTGCCCCTGCTGATTCGATTTTCTGATATTTTGGAAGACCGGATCGAGCGCTTAAATTCTTGTTTTGCCAGAGCGATCGCTCGGTACAATTACAAAAATGTCTATCGCGGTGTGTTTCCAGTTAAATGCAACCAGCACCGACAATTAATTCAAGATTTGGTGCGTTTCGGTCAACCCCATCACTTCGGACTGGAAGCCGGATCTAAACCGGAATTAATGATAGCTTTGGCGACATTAAAAACTCCAGGCGCTTTGTTAATTTGTAACGGTTACAAAGACCGCGAATACATCGAAACTGCTATTTTGGCGCAGCGGCTAGGGCAAACTTCCGTAATTGTGCTGGAGCAAATAGAGGAAGTAGAACTCGCAATCGCCGCGAGCAAAGCATTAGGAATTAAACCGATTTTGGGAGTGCGAGCAAAACTCACTACCAAAGGGGTTGGCCGCTGGGGCGGTTCCACGGGCGATCGGGCAAAATTTGGCTTGACAATTCCTGAAATTATCCGTGCAGTCGGCGAACTAGAAAAAGCTGGAATGCTCGATTGTTTGCAGTTACTGCACTTTCACATCGGATCTCAAATTTCCTCAATTAGTGTCATCAAAGACGCCATTCGAGAAGCCAGCCACATTTATGTAGAATTAGCTAAATTGGGAGCTAATATGAACTACTTGGACGTAGGCGGTGGACTCGGCGTTGACTACGACGGATCTAAAACAAACTTCCACGCTTCCAAAAACTACAATATGCAAAACTACGCTAACGACGTAGTAGCGGGAGTGAAAGATGCGTGCGACGAGCGCAAAATCCCGGTTCCCATTATCATTAGCGAAAGCGGGCGGGCGATCGCTTCTCACCAATCAGTGTTAGTTTTTGACGTACTCGGTACTAGCGATGTCCCCAGAGAAGTACCAGAACCAGTAGATGAAAACGCGCACCAAATTCCGCGCAATCTCTACGAAATTTACCAATCTATCAGTCCCGAAAATTACCAAGAAGTTTATCACGATGCTATCCAATTTAAGGAAGAAGCAGTCAGTTTATTTAATTTAGGCTATTTGGGAATTGCGGAACGGGCGAAAACCGAACAGTTGTACTGGGCTTGCTGCGATAAAATACAGAAGATCGCGCGGCTAAAAGAATATGTATCGGATGATTTGGAAGACTTAGAAAAAGTGATGGCGTCTATTTATTACATCAACTTATCTGTTTTCCAGTCAGTACCGGACAGTTGGGCAATTAACCAATTGTTCCCAATTATGCCAATTAACCGACTCGACGAAGAACCAACTCAACGGGGTATTTTAGCCGATCTTACCTGCGACAGCGACGGCAAAATCGACCAATTTATTGATTTGCGAGATGTGAAGTCAGTTTTGGAACTGCATACTCTCAAACCTGGAGAGCCTTACTATTTGGCGCTATTTTTGGGAGGTGCTTATCAAGAAATTATGGGCAACCTTCACAACTTATTCGGCGATGCTAATGCAGTTCACATTCAGCTAACACCTTCTGGCTATCATATCGAACACGTTGTGAAAGGAGACACTATGAAAGAAGTCCTCAGCTACGTACAGTACGATTCAGAAAATTTGGTTGAAAGCATCCGCCGTCAGACAGAAGCAGCTTTGCAGCAAAATAAAATTACTCTTTCCGAGGCCCAACTTTTGCTGCAAAATTACGAGCGGAGTCTCAGCCAATATACTTATCTTCAGTCTTAAAATGTAGGGTGCAATCTACGCACATTACCAGAATTGAAAGCTGAGCTCATAAATGTAAAAGTAGGGTGCGCACTGCGCACCTTACCTTGATTAATTAGCAATTCCCAATTAGCAATTATGCACCATGACCGAGAATTTCAGATATCGCCCGCCGCTCTTCTCCGTGTTGAGTCGGTAAAACTTGGCGAGCGTCAGTAATCAGCCAATCGAGAGCCGCCGCTTGCAAATCGATCGCCGCCCCGGTTTTATCAACGC
Organism: Microcoleus sp. Pol14D4; assembly: GCF_036701245.1. Taxonomy (NCBI): domain Bacteria; kingdom Bacillati; phylum Cyanobacteriota; class Cyanophyceae; order Oscillatoriales; family Microcoleaceae; genus Microcoleus; species Microcoleus sp. Pol14D4. Next base: position 12,966 of record NZ_JAUBQM010000020.1, on the reverse strand, counting down.
AGTAGCGCCCGAACACCAGTTTATCAACCAACCGCACCTCCGGGCCCAAACGGGAATACTCAAAAATCACGCTGTTTTCCACAGTCGCGCCACTGCAAAGCCAGCAATTTGGGCCAATCATTGTCGGCCCGACAATTTTCGCTCCATCCTCAATGATCGTCATCCCGCCAATGTAAACAGGCCCAGTAATATCAACCTTATCCCAGTTGACAGCTACATTCAAACCCGCGTAAACACCGGGGCGCACTTCAATTCCGGGAATCGAAACATTTTTAACTTGTCCCAGCAGCACGCTCTGAATTGCCCGCCAATAGTCAGGAACTTTGCCGATATCCACCCACTCAAAGTCCATGCTAATCCCGTAAAAAGGCGCGCCTTCTGCTACTAGCTTGGGAAATAACTCCGAACCGATATCGTATTCCTGGCCCGAAGGGATGTATTTGAATATTTCCGGTTCAAAAATATAAATACCAGTGTTAATGTCGGTACTCAGAGCTTCCTCTACAGAAGGTTTTTCTTGGAAATCTTTAATTTTGCCAGACTCGTCTGTTACTACCACTCCGTAACTGGGAACCTCCTCGCGGGGAACCGATTTCATAACAATAGTAGCGATCGCCCCTTTTTCCCGGTGCCACTTCACAGCAGCAGTCAAGTCCAAGTCAATCAAAGCGTCGCCGCACAGCACCACAAAAGTATCGTCAAAAAACGGCGAGAAATCCTGAATTCGTTTCATGCCGCCAGCCGAACCGAGAGCCTCTCCAATCATTTCTCCCTCCTCAATTCGCCCTTCAAAAGAATAGGCAATTTGTACCCCAAACTTTTGACCGTCGCGGAAGTAGTTTTCAATCACGTCTGCCAGGTGGGAAACATTGACCATAATCTGGTCAAATCCGTGCTGGCGGAGCAATTCAACCAAAAACTCCATCACTGGCTTTTGCAGGATGGGAATCATCGGTTTGGGTATTGTCTGAGTAATGGGACGGACGCGAGTGCCTTTACCGGCCGCCAGAATCATCGCTTTCATTATTAACTTCCTCAACCCTCTGTTAACTGATATCAACTGAACAATTAGATGCTAGCGGTTGCGATCGCATCGATCGCAGCAAAATCCTGACTCCGCCCAAAAACGGGTACAAGTTTCCGACGCGAGCGTCCGGGTCGATTTCAAAATTTTAGACGCTAGTTCAAGCTCTCAGATTCAATGCAAAAGTAAATCTAAAATCTAAAATCTAAAATCTAAAATCGACTGACCTATTTATAGGCGACATCGTACCAGGCTATCAATGACTCTTCCCTATTTGCTTGATTTAAAAAACCAGGAATCGGGAATCAGCAAAAACTTCGCACTCCCGCTGTCCGCATTCGAGACTCAGCAGCAGAATGGCGGCGAGCGAGGTTCTGTCTGGAATTTTAACCGACGCAGCGGCACAGTTATTAGTTTCGCCCGAGAAACTAATACCCTGCAAGCTCAAAGCGCGCGGATTTTAAGGTCTTGGTAAAACTCCTCTTGAAGCAACTCTACTTTAGACTGAGCCGACAGCAGCAACAGTGCCCAAAAAATACCCACACGGTCATGATTTGGCAAGTGAACTTCCCCAGTCGATACCGGGAGTTCTGGGTTGACAGGAGAGTGCAAATCGTTATGATGCCAGAGGTCCAACAATTTGTCCAAGTCCAGCCAACCCTCGTCAATTTCCGAGCCCCGCTGAGCCAGAAACCGTTCGAGTTCGCTAGCAGTTTCTACGAGATTTTCTTGGTGAGCTAGCTCAAAGATAGCCTGAGCTGCTTGCGATCGCATTTTTGAGGTAGGGCGACGCCGGGGGGTAACTGTCTGCTCCATGGCGGCTTTCATGAGCTGCAACTGCTCAATCAGTTCTGGGAGAGTCACCGGGCGTTTTTGCGGTAGTTGAGCTACACCTCGACGGCGCAATTGCCGCTCCAAATGCTGGGGCAAGTGTCGCCCTCCTGAGTGCTCTGCGTCTTCGAGTGTCGCCTCCTCGGCAGACTCTGGATTCGCGGGGGGTTCTGAGAGGACGATACTTTCTGCTTTGAGCAAAACCAGCATGGAAGCGTACAAAAACGCTTGGCCGGAGTGGGACAAATCAGAAAAATCCTTACTTGCATCGCCATCGCAGGCGTTCGTAAGCTTGCTCAAACATCGATCGAAAACTTCAATTACCTTAACGTCCCAAGGATCGATTTCTCCCCGTTCTGCGAGGTCAATTAAAATTGCGATCCCCTCGGAAATCGTTTCTAAACCATCTTGGTCTCGGGAAACGGCCATTCGATTTTAGATTTTAGATTTTAGATTTTAGATTTTAGATTTTGCCTCTGAGAAAACGAGAGAGCATATCAAGTTAATTGGCGGTCATTTCAGCAGTTGTGCCCTCAATGGCTGCTATTTCTAAACTTATCGGTTCTGCACTTTCTAACAAAGGTTGTTTGGCTTCTACTTCAGCTTTATAGCGTTCAAGGTTTTGTTCTAATTCCTGAATCCGCTGCTCTTTTTCGCGAACTTGGCGAATCTCTTGGCGCAACGCGAGGGTTCGCTGCATTCTCGACCACAGACTGAACAGCCAGGCTAGTGTTGCCCCTAATCCGGTCGCTACAATTAGTTCTACGCAAAGCGGAGCTTTAACTTGGACGCCTTTGATAACTTGAATCGCGACTGGCTGTGTATTTTCGATACTGAATAATACTAGAGCCAAGCAAATCAGAAAGATGAAGAAGAAATTTAGCGATCGCATTTTCTCTGTTCCTAATTCTCAATTCAGGTTAAGCAAATTGTTTCTCATTTGTCAACTGTTTTTGGGCAGATTATCCCAGCTTTTTTGATAATATCAAATCTGCTAAATTAACCATAATATCCGAGGATTGGCGGGTTTATTGCAGCTCTGAGAGTTGATTGAAGAGATTGGTTCACCCGCCCCTCTAGGACATATACTTTTTAGGTTTGGCCGATGTTTTGCGATTTGTTGCCGATTCCCAGCGCTGGCAATATTTGATATTTCAAAGCAATCCCCGCCGCCACAAATAAGGCAATAATCAGCGCCCCAATTCCTACGGGACTGGGAATCCAGAATATCGCCTCCAAATAGTTAACTTCTCCGGGTTTGAGCTTCCAAACTAACTGTTTTCCTTGCTGATAGCTTTCGGGAACCAGCGCACCGGCGACAGTTTCAATACTTTCGGCGCCCCAAGGCGTGTTCAAGCTAAAGTCTAGCTCCAAAAGTCCCCCCGGGCTCAGCAGCAGACTGCCATTAGAAGAAAGCAGTGAAAGAGAGCGCAAATCCAATTCCAAACTCAACCGATTTCGCAGCACCAATAACAAATTATTCTGCTTGATATTCAGGTGAGATTCAAACTTCGGCAAATCTGTTTCTAGCGGACTTGCGACCCGATTTTTGGTGGTTGGTGCGACGGGATTGTAAAATTGGTTGAACTTGTCTTGCAACTCGGCTCCATTATTGAAAGGAATCCTCACTAGAACTTCTGTGGGCGAAAGCCGTTTAGTTTTTCCGTCCAGCAACCTCACCCGGCGTTCTACGCTTTTCAACCATTCTGCAACAGTTTCGGTGCTGAAACTCGTCAACCTTTCCCCCAGTTTTATGTGCTGTACGATTTCGCCACGAGTTTGACTCTCAAAGTTCACTCCGACATCGTACTGAACGCATCCACTCACTAGAGTTAAAAGGCAAAAAACCAAAGGTAAAAGAAAGAAAAAGTGCTTTTTCTTCTTCCGAGTTCCATCCTTGAAATTTTGCTCTTTCATTGTACCTTTTTTCCTGTTTTTCCCTATTTGCATGAATTAGCAAAGCGTTGAATTATCGGCAGTATTTATGTGTTTTTATTTCCACGTCTGGACTTGCGAACTGCATACCAAAAACCCAGTTTAGGGGCTGCCGAAGGGCGATTTCACAGATGCTTTGTGGCAGAAACCGGGTTTTTTTGACGTGAGTGCTAACATTTTTCTAGCAGCAGTGTCGGCTTTACCTGGAATTAACCGCACTGAACTTATTGCCTGGAAGCTACACCCAACTGTTGAAACAGCATACTCGGCAAATATGCCGCACCGCCTACCCATTCGGCTTCGCTGCTCAAATCTGCCAAATTTTTAAAGGCTTCAAAAATGCTGCCTGCCACCATTGTATTCTTGACGCGGCCGACAATTTTGCCTTTTTCTACTTTATAGCCTAAGTCCAAATTGACAGAAAATTCGCCAGCTAACTGATTGGACTGACCGGCACCTAAAACCTGCTCTACTATTAGACCTTCGTCCATGCTAGCAATCAAGTCTTGAGTGGCGGTATTTCCTGGGGAAATGCAAAAGTTAGTCAAATCAGGGCCTGGGCGAGACAGTCCGCCACGAAAACCGTTGCCGGTTGATTGTACACCGGCGCGAGCGGCCCACCTGCGATCCCAATAAAATCCGGTGACAGTACCTTTGTCTATCAAGACTTTGCGGGTGGTGGGTGTACCTTCGTCGTCAAAGGGACAAGCAGAAGGACCTAAAGTGGGGTCTTCAAAAAAGGTAAAGCGTTCGTCAAATAAGGTTTCGCCGATTTTGTCGGCTAGGGGAGAGGCTTTTTGAACTACTGCTTGACCTGAAAGGATGGTATCAAACAAGCCGCCGAGGGTGCTAGCAGCGCCTCTGGGGGTAAATAATACTGGGTAGGAACCGCTGGTGATGGTGGCTGAATGTTCGGCGAGGCGGTATTTTTCGAGGAGTGATTCGAGGATGCTGTTGGTGTCGAGGGGACGATCGCGCGCAACGTCGTAACTGTATGCTTGCATAAAATCTTCTCCCTTTACCAAATTTCCCGCGATCGAGCCGCTGACTATTTGGCTGCTTCTTTCGGCATACAAATCTTGCGTGGTGGCAATTTTCACGCGGCCGCTGCGGACGTGGAAGCCGACATCTACCATAATATCGGGATTGTAGGCGTGAACTTGCTCGATGAGGTTTTTGCCGTTTTCGACTAATTCTTGAGTTGTGGGCGGAGTGTAGGTGGTTTCCGGGCCTTTTAGGTGGAAGTTGGAGGCGAGTTCAAATTCTGCGGGGTCGCCGATTTCGGCTGTTTGAATCGCTGCATCTACTAAATCGTCTATCCGCGTTAAATCTGTGGAACTGGCAAAACCGATTTTGCCGTGCGAAATCAGCCGGAGTGCTACGCCTTGCAGTGCTTTAGTTTGCAGGGATTTGAGGCGATTGTTTTCAAATTCTATGGGAGTGTCTTGACTCGACAGGTAGTATACTTCAGCGGCATCCGCGCGTTGAGATGCCAATTTCAAAATCTGTTCTATGGTTGAATCGCTCACAATAATCGCCTTTCTGGTTTGGTCTTTTTTTTATTTTAGCAATTATCGCTATTCAACATCTGACTCCTGCCTCTTGCTCGATAATTAATCGGTGTATCCGTGTCAAAACTACTGGTGGTGCCTTCCTTATTCATTCTTCCTAACCTCAGCTACATCCGTTACATCCGTTAAATAATCCGTTGCCGAACTTCCTTTGCCTGTAATTGTAATTCACACTATTTAAAAACATAGTTAACGGCTGCAAACAGTCGCTCTAAGTCCTGAATTGTATAGAAAAATTTATTTGTTGAGTAAATATTTATAATTTGAGCTTGCCAAACTGCCACATTGCCCCATTAGAAACAATACCAAATAAAGTTTGTTCGGGTTCATTGTTAAGTCGCTGCACGGCGATCATTTCTGCCAAATACTGCCCCCATACTTCATCAAATGCGCTCTCTTTCTTGGCTTCAACTAATATGAAATAGGGCTTGTGAAAAACTACTGTGCCGAGGGGGGAGCGGTTCGCCAATATATAATCTGGAATTCCTAACAGATTCTCATTATAGACTAAGGTTTGGTCACTCCAGAGGAGAAAATTAATTCGATAATTTTCCCAAACTTCTTTTAATACAGGATAAATGATATTTTCACCAATGGCGATTTCCGAGTGGTAAAATACTCCGTCATTGAAAATCAATTCTAATTCATTCTGAAAAACTTCGCTGACTGCAAATTATGTTTCGAGAATAAAATTATCCTATAGGCAACTAATTTTGAATTATTTCGCGACCGCGCTGCTACTTTTATAGTTACTAAAAGGCATTGCTTAACTTCTCTCAGTAGGGGTTAGGTAAGCCTCGGCGCACCCTAGAGATAGAGTTTGTGCGAATGAAAAAATGATTAATAACTAATAAATAAGCCACCTAAAATTAGCCCGATCGCAATTAACGCCACCCAGATAAACCTATTATCTTTCGTATTAACCTGACTCAAATCTATCGGCTCTGGTACGACTGGCTTGGGTTTAGCGTACTTGATATCAGGGTTCGGATTAGCTTGAAAACTGATTGATTGATTTTCATCTAAAGCCGCCAAATCAGGAATTTTCACCATCCATTCAGGAGGGATAGTGAGTTTGGGAGCTTCGAGAATGAACAGCAAGCGCTTTGCTTGTTGGCGGGTTTCTTGGCGGGGATGGCGGGTGAGCGCACGGCAAAGCTCGATCGCCCTTTCTGTATTGCCAGAGGCTTCGTAGGCTGTCACTAGCCACATCTGCACTTCACCGCCCAACCGCGAATTTCGATCGACTAAACCGGTAGCTGTTTCTAAACTCTGCACAGCTTGAGCATATCGGCCACTCTCAAAAGCTACTTGCCCAGCTTGATACTCAGTTTGAACAATTTCTAACTTTTCTGAAGTCACGAGCACCCACCCAATTCACAAATATTAATTCCCAAATTCCCCAAACGCTAGAATTCGCTGTTGTGTTGCGGCATACCCGACTCGTTGTCGCGTTTGGAACCCAGCAAGTCTAAATGGTCTACCTTAATTACCGGCTTCGAGCGATTTGAACCTGTATTGCGGTCTTGCCAGCGATCGAACTTCAAAGAGCCTGTTACGCCAATTAGAGAGCCTTTGCGAACGTAGTCAGCCGCAATCTGCGCTGTTTTGCCCCAGATTTCCAGATTGAACCAGTCTGGTTGATCGCTGTTCTTCGTTCTGCGATTCACTGCCAGCGTCAAACTACACTTAACTGTACCCGACTCAAAATACTTCACGTCCGGGTCGCCGCCGACGCGGCCTACTAAAGTCACAACATTAAGACTCATAAACTTTTTTGGGAATGTGGTCGATCGGTGATGTAGTTAAACAGTCCACACGCGCATTAGCCTCCAAACTGAACTTGGAACAACGCTTGTGAGGCTTCATCCTGATTGTACACCCAGTTAGCAGAACATATTGATGGTGGATGATTGGCAAGTCTGCGCTCAACCTGAGCTCGACAATGTACATTTCTGACTAGACTCAGGATGAAAAACGTAATAGAATCCACCTCGGTTACACTTTTGTAACAACATTATTGCACACAATAGTATTTTAGTTTTTGGGGGGGGTACGAATCAGTGGGTCTTCTCAATCGATTTTCGTTATCTAGAGATATGGGTATCGACCTCGGTACTGCTAACACGCTCGTTTATGTATCGGGCAAAGGTATTGTTCTGCAGGAACCTTCTGTAGTAGCGATCGACCAAGATTTAAAAATACCGCTGGCTGTTGGAGAAGAAGCAAAAAAAATGCTCGGCCGCACGCCAGGAAATGTCATAGCACTGCGCCCGCTTCGCGACGGGGTAATTGCAGACTTCGATACGGCAGAACTGATGCTTAAGACTTTTATCCGCAGAGTTCACGAAGGCCGAAGCTTAGTTTCGCCGCGGATAATTATTGGCATCCCCAGTGGTGTCACCGGAGTCGAGAGGCGTGCTGTCATTGAGGCGGCGACTCAGGCCGGTGCTAGAGAAGTACGGTTAATTGATGAACCCATCGCTGCGGCGATCGGGGCTGGACTGCCTGTTGCTGAGGCGACTGGCAATATGATTATAGATATAGGCGGAGGTACGACGGAAGTTGCGGTTTTGAGTTTGCAAGGTACGGTGATCAGTGAGTCTGTGCGGGTAGCCGGCGATGAACTCAATGAGGCGATCGTCCAATACATGAAAAAAGTTCACAATTTGGTCATCGGCGAACGCACTGCTGAAGAAATTAAAATTCAGGTGGGTTCTGCATATCCAACTCCAGAGGATGACGATGTAATGATGGAAGTGCGGGGTTTGCACTTACTGTCGGGTCTGCCGCGAACTGTTACTATCAAAGGCCCAGAAATTCGCGAAAGTATGTCGGAACCGCTTTCAGTAATTGTGGAAGCTGTCAAGCGTACTTTGGAACGCACCCCTCCTGAATTAGCAGCAGATATTATTGACAGGGGAATTATGCTGGCTGGTGGTGGCGCGCTGATGAAAGGTTTAGATACTCTGATCAGTCACGAAACAGGAATTGTCACTCACGTGGCAGCAGATCCGCTGTCATGCGTGGTTTTGGGAACTGGTAGGGTATTAGAAAACAAACAGTTGGAACGGGTTTTCAGCGGGCAGTCGTCGCGCAATATGTAGTTAACAAATTTGGGATTGTGGATTTAGAAATACGGCTGCAATCTCAAATCTAAAATCCTGACATAACAATTTTAGATTACTGAAATTATGCTAAAAAATACATTCCGAAAGTGGTGGGATCTGCGGCTGCAAATTGCTCTTTTAGGTTTAGCTGTAACTGCCGCTTGGGGAGTTCGACAAACACAAGGTGCTGCTGTATTTGAAGTTTACAATTGGGTGACTCGTCCGTTTCATGCCAACGGCTCTGGGCAAGAGGAACTCATCTCGGCGCGAACTCAAGAATTGCAAGCGCAGCTATTAGAATTAGAAAATCAAAATCAGAAGCTAAAAGAGCTTTTAGGTTACGTTTCGGCTAAGAAACCAGCAGGGATTGTAGCTCCTATTGTCGGTCGCAGCGCAGACCACTGGTGGCAGCAAGTAACCTTGGGGCGCGGCAGTAACGATGGCATTAAAACAGATTTTACTGTGATGGGCCCCGGCGGTTTAGTAGGCAGGGTTGTCAGCGTTACTCCTAATACTAGCTTGGTGCTGTTAGTCAGCGACGCTACGAGTCAATTGGGTGTGGGAATTACCCGCAGTCGCCACATGGGTTTTATGCGCGGGAAAGGCGGAAATCAGGCTGTGATGGAGTTTTTTGAGAATGTTCCCAATGTCAAGCCTGGGGATGCGGTTTCAACTTCTTCTTACAGTCAGTTGTTCCCTCCTGGTTTGCCGGTGGGAAAAGTGGTTTCGGTGGATATGAATAAAACTCCGGCTCCAGAAGCTGTGGTTGAGTTCTCTGCACCGATGAATGCTCTGGAGTGGGCGGTGGTTTACCCCCACTCTAAGCAAGTCGAACCAAAGGATTCGCAGAGTCAATCTTTTGCACCATCTGAGGGAGCACAGCAACAATGAAAGCTTTATCTCGGATGTCTTCGCCGCGATCGCGCCAATTTCTCAACTTCGCAGTTACATTTCTATCGGTGATGCTTTGCATACTGATATTGCCCACTCGGATGCCGGGAATGGAATTGCTGGGAATTGGACCGAACTGGCTGTTAATTTGGTTGGTAGCTTGGAGTATTAAGCGGAAACGTACAGTTTGGGGAGCTGCTAGCATGGGCTTGGTTTTGGGGTTCCTTCAAGATGCGATGACGGCTCCTCATCCCACCCATGCTGTCAGTCTAGTTGTTGTAGGAGTCTTAACAGTTGTTTTGCAGAAAACCTGGTCGATTCCGGTAGATATTGTTGAGAGAGATCCGATCCCGATCGCGTTAATTGTATTTGGGATGGCGGTGGTAGCGGAAACGGTGATGGGGCTGCAATTTTTTTCTATGGGCGATCGGGCTTTACTGGAAATTTGGAGCTATCACCAGCGAGTGGCTTTGTGTTCTGCTATTCTTAGCAGTCTGTGGGCTCCGGTGATTTATTTTCCTCTCAATCGCTTGTGGGAAATGACCAAGAATGTAGAAAAACCTTAGTCAGCGATTAGTTATCAGCCATTGGTCATTAGTCCTCAGTCCTTAGTCAACAGTGAACAGTCAACAGTTAACTGTTCACTAATTACTGTTAACTGTACTCATTCTACTATTACTTGTTGGCCCGAACCTAATAAGTGATGAACGGCAATAATCAAATCGCTGAGAATGAAATTAGGCTGGTGCTTTTGCAGTTGATATCGGCTGCGAATTCCGCAGGTAACGGCAATTGTAGTTATTCCCAATGCTTTGCCTGCGAGGATGTCTGCTTCTGTATCTCCGATCATCCAAGCCGAACCCAGCGATGACTCAAATTCTTCTGCAACTTCAGCCAACAGTTCAGTTTTTAAGGCTGTATAGTTGTGATAGGCGGCATCCGCCATCTGAGTTCCGCGAATGCTGGTAAACAGTCTGGCTAAACCGTAATTTTGTAACAGTTGAACGGCTTGATTTCTCGGCCGCAGGGTGACTAAAATCAGCCGCACGCCGCGGGAGTGCAGGAGTCCGATCGCCCATTGTACTCCCGGCTGGATGCGATCTAAGTGCAACAAGTCTGGCTGATTGACAATCTGACTGACGCATCCGAGAAAAACGTGAATTTCTTCTCCCGACAAGCCGGAACTTTTAGCGATTTCAGCATCGGGTACTCGGTTTTGTTTCATTTGCCAAAACTGCTGTTTGCTGAGGATTTGAAGGTTGAGGTTGATTCCCCTAGTAAGATAAGCTGCTTGAGTGTCGGTCAATCCCTGTTGATAGGTGGCATAGTAGCGATCGGACACATCGACTATGGGCCCGTCTAAATCGCAAAATACCGTCATCCGGGGGGACGAGTCAGCCTCGGATGGTAGCTTGTACTGAAGGTTTTCGGAGTCTTGGGCGACAGCAGTTAACATAAAACGTTAAGTAAATCAAGGGAGTTATACATTTCTCGACTGTAGCAAAAAATGTATAAGTTATAATACAAAAAAATTAATGATTTCATTAAAAAAACCTATTAATCTTTTGAGGATGGGACTCAAGAAAGGCGATCGAGCAAGCCTGCGCGTCGATAAAATTCAGGGAAAAAGTGATTTTTGTGGCTGTTAATATGTGCTTTAGCCATTAAAGTTTAGAATTAAGTTTTTAGTCTTTTGTAATTTACCCATGCTCAAACAAAGCGATTTTGTTAGGAATTCGGACACTAATCGAGTAGAGGTGCTGTCCGAAGCACTGCCTTACATTCAACACTTTGCCGGTCGCACCATAGTGGTCAAATATGGCGGTGCGGCGATGAAAGATAGCAATCTCAAAGACAAGGTGGTTCGGGATATTGTGCTGCTAGCTTGCGTGGGGATGCGTCCGGTTGTGGTTCACGGCGGCGGCCCGGAAATTAATATTTGGCTGGAAAAATTGGGAATTGAGCCGCAATTTAAGGATGGTTTGAGAGTGACTGATGCGGCGACAATGGAAGTTGTAGAAATGGTTTTGGTGGGGAAAGTAAATAAGGAAATTGTTTCGTTAATCAACCAAGCTGGTGGCAAAGCAGTGGGATTGTGTGGCAAGGATGCCAATCTGATTCAAGCTCGTCCAGATGGCCGGGAAGGAATTGGATTTGTTGGTGAAGTCAGCGGCGTGAAAATCCAGATTTTGGAGTCTTTGGTGAACAGCGGTTATATTCCGGTGGTGTCGAGCGTGGCAGCCGATGAAAACGGTCAATCTTACAACATTAATGCTGACACGGTAGCTGGGGAAATTGCGGCTGGTTTGGGAGCGGAAAAGTTGATTTTGATGACTGATACTGCGGGAATTTTAGAGGATTATCACAAGCCGGATAGTCTGATTGCTAAGTTAGATATTCAAGAAGCAAGAGAGTTGGTTGAGTCTGGAGTTGTCTCTGGGGGGATGATTCCGAAAGTTAATTGTTGTGTGCGGAGTTTGGCTCAGGGTGTGAAGGGTGCTCACATTATTGACGGTCGCATTCCTCATGCTTTGCTGCAAGAAATATTTACGGATGCGGGGATTGGGTCGATGATTGTGGCTTCTGAGTTTAGCAGCGCGAACTTAAGGCCTAAGTAATGGGTAAATCCTAGCCTGGGGAGGGCGGGTGCGTGAAATGGGTAAACTCGCTGCGATTGCGTATATCCTAACTAAACCTGCCCCTAAAAACATTGCGAAGGTACTTCTGGGAACTTACTTCAACTAATTCTAACCGTTGTTGGATTTCAGCTTTTCTTAAACTACGATCGAACACTTTAGAGTTTTGGATTCTGTTGCGATTCTTAAGCCGATTTCAAATACGCGATTAGCGCTAGTGTAACTAGAATACGCATCTATTTCTAGTTTACCAGTTGGACTTGTGGGAACTATTGTTGAGGTGTATGAGACGGGAAAGGAATGTCAGTATTTAGTGGAGTTTGCTGATAGTCAAGGGAGTGAATATGCTATGGCTATGTTGAAAGCTGATGAAATTTTAGTTCTGCAATATGAACTGGCAGTTGCTTAGTAAAGCGAGGGGGATAGAAGTTAGATAATGGCGATTCGCTACGGGATAGCTTTGCACGCGCGTACTTTAGGAAAAAGAACAATTGCGCTACACCCAAAACATTAGGAAACTGCTTTGAGGTATTGGGTGACAGGCTTCACATCGATGTCATCGTGCGAAGTCAGTATTTTAAATGACAGGGGATGTCGGCTGCAATCAAAACTTCCAAATCGCGATCGAGCTTTGACAAATTCTCATAAATGCCGACTTGCCTGAGTTACACAAGTTAAAGATGAATCTTTCGAGTCATTCACTCCCGTGTTTTGTACTGAATATCAAAACCTGCCTTTTCCCCAATTTCTTCGATATCCCAGTCTACAAGTGCCATATCCGTCGCTTCAACGGCTAGGGCAATATGACCGGGCGGTATGGGGTCAAGAGGCTCGCAGCAACAACCCTCAGAATGGTTCCATACACTTTGACCTTGAGATTATAGAATTTTCCTGGGGGGGTGACAACCCGCCCCAAACCCATAGTTAGTAAGGATTGAGCCAACTTGTGGTAAAAAAAGATAGGCAGC
>NZ_JAUBQM010000019.1:0-80008 GCF_036701245.1 Microcoleus sp. Pol14D4 | reverse complement strand
GCCGCTTTTATCAACAAGGTATGCGGGCCGCAACCCTTATACAGTCTATCTCGTAGACCTTTTTGTCACCCCCCCAGGATTTTTAGAGTTGCTTTACGGCAGAAATCTATTATACACTAAAAACTCCCAAACGATTGCACGGCAATCGTTTGGGAGTTTTGTGTTTCCGAATCTATCTTCCTTTACCTCTGCTTGAATATCTGCGGAATGTGGGTTCAAACTCTGCTGCTGGGCTTGGGACACCGCAAGACTTTTCGGTACACGATCGCAGGTGGTGATGCACTGGTTTTGAGACATCTTAGCAGCAATTATTGCATTTGACCACCCCAGCCGCGCTGACAAATCCATAAAACATCTCGTTTTTATCTTTATTCAGCAAGCCCTATGTAGGGTGTGCACTGCACACTTTACCGCGATAAATGTAACCGCTATAAGTAGCCCGTAAAACCCATTTTTGTGTAATTCCTGTAAGTGTAAATATTTAGGGACATCCCAAACTTTCACGGGTAGAAACTCCCGTCACGGGATTGACACCATCTGCTTTTTCGCACAGGATAGTTACTTGATAAGCGTCGATAATCGCGTCAGTAAAATCTGCGCCAGAGATTGCAGCATCAAAAAACCGAGTTCGAGTCATAATTGCCTCGGAAAAATTAGCATTCGTCAAATTAGCGCCGTCGAATGTAACTCTATCTGCCAAAGCACCGGAGAGGTTCGCACCTGATAAGTTGGCATTTAGTAAAACTCCCTTAGTCAAAATCGCATTAGTTAAATCAGCACCTTGAAAATTTGTTCCCCGCATTTCAGCAGCGACAAATGTTCCCCCCGCTAAATTCGAGTTGGAAAAATCGCGATCGGACAAATTAATATTTGTGTAATTAATATTTGTTTTCGGCAGGGCAAATGCCGGAGTAGCACTCAGCAGCACCCACCCCAAAGCCAACACTAAACTTACAAACAGGCTCAGGAAAATTCTGAAAACACTTTTCACAGATATTGCGCTCATGGTAATTGACTCATGACTAATTAAAATCGCTTTACCCAATCTTCGCCAACGCGAAGCGTCAAGTCAGAATTGATTTCACCGGTAGAAGATGCTTCAATTTTACCGCCTCCTAATTCTTTTTGCAGTAGATTCGCTGCCTCTAAATCGCCTTGCTGAACAATAATTTGACTTTGACGCTCCTTCTGGGGTGAATCCTGCACTACAGATACATTAAAAAAGCCCTTTTTTGTGAGAAACTCACCAACGTTTTTTGCCGTTGTCGGTTTGCTAGAAGCGTTTTGGACAGCTATTTTGAGGTTTTTGGGCAAAACGGACTCAGTTGGATTGCGAACTCGTCCTTGTGCAAAATCCGGCACGCTCTGGTTGAAATATTGTGTCATAATGCGCTCAAGCCCGATCGCATCTACAATCCAATAACTCCTCAAATCGGCTTGTTCTGAACTAGAACTTCCAGGCAACATTACCATTTTAAAATTCTCTCGATCCAATTGCAAACCAAAATTTGCCAGCGTCAATATTTCCTCATAATTTAGGTTTGTATCCACATATTTTTGCATCAATCGCACAATTTGTGGCAAGCGCACCAATACTGATGGACTTGTGAGGCGGTTCCGAATAGCTTGAATTAAAGATTGCTGTCGCTGAATGCGGCCGATATCTCCTAAACCATCGTTGCGAAATCGAGCAAATTGTTCTGCTTGTTCTCCGTTGAGAGTTTGCCATCCCTGGGCTAAGTTTATTTTTAACTTTTGGGCGCTATCTGTATACGACATGGCGCGAGGTACAAATACCTCAATTCCGCCCACTAAATCGACTAATTCCCGAAACGCATTGCTGCTGACTCGCACGTATCGTTCTATTTTCGTATTGTTCAGCATACTGCTAACCAATCGCGTCGCCAAAGCTGCTCCTCCTCTAGCATTGGCTTCGCTAATTTTGCTGAAGCGAATTCCGGGAACTTCGACTTTAGTATCTCGCGGAACAGAAAGCAAACTAATAGATTTATCTCTAGGATCGAGGTGAAATAAGAGTATTGTATCGCTGCGGCCCTCAAAAATTTTAGGGCCATTGGCTGCAGCTTCAGGCACGCCGTCAATTCCCAATATCAAGATATTAACTGACCGCGACAGGCGGTATCCAGAGCGGTTGGAGGATAGATAGTCAAAGCCAGTCGCCTCTAATACTCTATTGATAATTGGGGGTTCCACGGGAGCTAACAGGGCAGTAATTGCCCCCATTGTGGCCGAGATGGCGGCGGTGAAGACTAGGAAAAATAGCCCCACTATATACAGGAAGAATTTAGGCTTTTTTCGAGAGGTTTGATCGACTGGTGTAACAAAGTCTTTTTTAAAAATTGACAAGTTTTTCATTGACTTGCTGTTGGTTATTGCAGTTTTTCAGCTTTGCAGTAAAACTTGGGCGGTGCTTCTGGAAAGTATTTGAACATAGCCGGACACAGCCAGCCTTCGAGATTTTTCGATTCCCACCGATACCAGTTACCTCCGTACTCTGCTTTCAACCACAGCATTTCTGCTTGATATCCGGGAAATGGATGGGCTGAAAATAAAAGTCGGAAACCTTGAGCGGCATTGGGAATCTCTGCGACGAGCGCGTTAATCATTTCGGGGACGCCCTGAACAAATGGTTCTCGGACAAGTCCGACTCGCTCGTCGTCAAAAACCCAGGTGTACTGTTCGCGATAGGGGTAAATTACCATCATGGCATTGGACATGGTATTCGCCTCTTTTCATTTCCTTTTTTTTGTATGCAAAAATGCAAGTGTGGATACATTATATTCTGTTGCGCGGAAGTTGTGCGCTATCCGCTTTGACAACCCTGTTTTAACTTAGAATTTTTCGCGGGTTATTTACAAATTTTATTTGGTTTGGGCGGATGGGCGAATTTTAGGGCTATAGGGCTTTATATCTATTTTTGTGTGTTTTTGGGTTTAGGTAAAAAATATTCTAATAAGGCAAAGAATAAAGGTGATTTATTGCTGGATTTGTACTCTTATGATGCCTGTTTTTATAACCTTTACTACATTTATAGTAAGGAAAAACAGTCTGTATTCATCCCAACTATGAGAACCTATCTCCAACTACAAACCTATAACTGTTTGTAGCTGGGTGTGATGTTTCTTATTCGGGAAGATCCAGCTCAATTTCTCGTCAGCTCAACCAGGGCATTAGCTAAATATTGATACTGCGGCAAAGTATTATATAACTGAGCCGAAATCCTCACCAACTGCTTGCTAGCATCCGGCCAAGGAATCACCGGAACTTCAATTTTAAAAATCTCCCATAGCGCCTCTTGCAAAGGTGGAATTCCTCCCTTTGCAACCACATCAGACTGAGAGTCTGCCAGTGGCACAACAGCCATCGATCCCACCATTTCATCAGGACAAGGCAGCGGCAAATCTAATTTGTCCGCCAATATTTTTCTCCCCGCCAATGCTAAAGCATGATTCTTGGCCCTCAATTCCGGCCAGCCGCCGCTCAACAAAGAACCCATAAAATCAATAGCTACAGGCACGCACAAATAGGGACTCGGATCGACTGTTCCTATCCAATCAAATTCTAATTGAAAGCGCGATTTATCAGCGCGGGGCGAGTTAGCACCGTGACTGATCGTAGTTGGCCGAATGGCATTTTGCTTGTCGCGCCGCACGTATAAAAAGCCCGCACCTTTCGGCGCGCACAGCCATTTGTGGCAATTTCCGGTATAGTAAGCCGCGCCAATTTCATCTAAATTCAGTGCTACCATTCCCGGCGCGTGAGCTCCGTCTACTAATACATCGACGCCACGGTTAGCTAACTCGCCGACTAATTCTTTGATGGGAAATATTAAGCTTGTTTGGCTGACAACGTGATCTAATAAGGCTAACTTTGTTTGCGGTGAAATGCACTTAATTATTGCTTCAATAATTTGGTCAGGTGACTCAATAGGAAAGGGGACTTCTGCTACTATTACTTTAGCGCCTGTACGCTCGGCTACAAAATTAAGTGTGTTGCGACAAGCGTTGTATTCCTGATTTGTAGTTAGCAATTCGTCGCCAGGAGAAAAACAGAGCGATCGCAAAACTGCATTTACTCCCGTCGTCGCATTCGGCACAAACACCAAGTCATCCTCAGCCGCACCGATAAATGTTGCTAACTGATTTCTTGCATTATCCAACAAGGGCTCAAATTCCCGCAGTAAAAAGCGCAATGGTTCTCTTTCCAGTTGTTCTCTAAAAATGGTTTGCGCTTCCAGTACGGGAATCGGACAAGCCCCAAAAGAGCCGTGATTGAGAAAAGTTATATCGCGATCGAGCAACCAATATGCGTTAATCATTAGTAATTAGTAATTAGTCCGTAGTCATTAGTCATTAGTCAGTTAACGGTCAACAGTCAACAGTCAACCGTTAACCATTTTACCTTTTAATTTCTCAAACTCTTCTAATGTATTGCAATTCGATAACATTACTGCTTCTCGTTCCCCTACAGGTAAAGGGATTGCGGGAATTTGATTTAACCAAACTTGAAAAGAACGTCCACCTTTGTCAATAAAACTTTGCAAACTGGGCAGAGCTTTTTGGCGGTAGAAGCCGCACAAAGGCTCCCAGCGCGAATTTTGATAAGGCACAACTGCTAAAGTTGATGGGGGAAATTCAGTTAACTGACTGGCCCAATTCTGAATAATCTGGGCATCCAACAAAGGCAAATCGCAAGCTAACAGTAAAATCCACTCGGTGGCAATTTCTGTCAATCCCTGAGTCAATGCAACCAATGGCCCGGAGCCTGGATTGTACTCTACCAGAAATTGGGATGTTTCGGTTAAGGTCGATCGATAGCGATCGGGCCAAGCAGTCAGAACATAAACTTCGGGGGTTACAACTGCGGCAACTTCCAACGCCCGCTGCAATAGGGATTTGCCCTCAATTTCCAGCAGAGCTTTATCTCTACCCATCCGCGAACTTTGACCGCCTGCAAGCACAATTACAGCAATTTTATGATTAGTCATTAGTCAGTAGTCATCGAATTGTCTGTTTTGAACAGGCAAGATGCCTGTTCCACAATAATTATTGGAGATGTTTAGTAGTCAGTAGTTAACGGTCAACGGTCAACTCTCGGTAGTCATTCTTAACTCAAAACACTAACGGCTTGGCTAACTTCCTCAAGTTTTTGCACGACTTTACCGCTACTTAATAAAGTTTCGGCCTCAATCAAACCTGAGTTCATATCCAAACACACTCCGCTGCGCCACAGATAAAATCCGCCGTTCCAGATAGCAGACTGCATCACTTCCGAGGGTTTTCCCAGCAACACTTCCTGCATTTGTTTGAATAACTCAGAGGCTGATTCAAAGGCAGGATTTGTGCTGCTAAAACCGTAATCTCCGTGGGCCAAAAGCACTCGCTCGAAGTCAGTGTCCGGCTTAGCAATGCCGATAATCGCAGTACGATCGCGCGGCAAATCGCAGCTTCCCTCCAACCCCTTGACAGTGGTATAATTTTTGATTCCGCGCAACTCAAAGGCTTTTTGAAACATACCTTCTGTGGGCGGGTGGACGTAGCCGGAGATGACATTAACGTCGCCGGCACAGGGACACCACATCAACTCCATTGTGGAAAAAGGTGGTCGTTTGCCAATTTCGCGGCGGTAGGGTACTAAGGCCGCTGCTTGAGGAAAATGCTGGGGAAGGTAAACAAAACCTAAACCCGTACTGTCAAAAACTTGCTGGACTTTTTCTAAAGTCAG
Source organism: Microcoleus sp. Pol14D4 (assembly GCF_036701245.1). Lineage (NCBI taxonomy): Bacteria > Bacillati > Cyanobacteriota > Cyanophyceae > Oscillatoriales > Microcoleaceae > Microcoleus > Microcoleus sp. Pol14D4. Next base: position 74,263 of record NZ_JAUBQM010000019.1, on the reverse strand, counting down.
TTTTCTCCAGTCTACTCCCAAACCGCGCCAAATTTCAATCAGGGGAATGCCTTCCTTGGTTGGCATGGTATCGCCCCCGTGCATGAGGCTTGGGACGCCAGAGGCGGCTAAAATTAGGGCTGTTAAAGGGCTAATTGGAGCCGTTCGCGATCGCCCGTCGTAAGCAACGCCAAACACGGCGACGGTAGAGACTGAAAACCCTTTTTCTCGGTTTGGGGGGGCAAGCATAGGGCCCAATTCTTCATAAGCATCGAGCATTCCGGCTAATTCTTCCCCAGTGGGTCGTTTAATGCGGTGGGCAATCATAAAAGCTCCGATTTGAGCCGGTGTTGCTTCCCCCAGCAGCATCATCCGCGTGGCTGCTGCTGCTTCGGAACGAGTTAAGTTTTCTCCTGTGTGTACTCCGCTGCCAATTTTTCGCAGCAATTCTCTAAATGCGTCACTCATAACTTTTGAAGTTAGTAATTGGTAGTTAGTAATTGGTAATATTTGAATCGTTTTAAATTTAAAATTCCCAAAATTCAATTCAAAATTATCTAATTAACTGCCTGATTTTTCTAGCTTGATTACATCAAGTGGCGGCACAAATTCGCGTACCAGATTCCAGAAATGGGCGATCGGCGGAATTTGCATTCGATCGTGAGTTGTCACTAATACCACTTCGCGAGTCCAAGTGGGATCTGCGGCCAATTGACCGATCGCCGAAACCTTGGAATTTGACCGCTCTTGGGCGATCGACCGCACTGCTAAAGTGCGATCGCCCTTCGCGTCCACCAAAGCTGAATGCGGCAGCAAAGCAATCAATTCTCCCTGTCGCACCACACCCCGAAAAGCATCAAGAGTGTTGAGTTCCAAAACAGCATGAAGTTTAGCACCGATGCGTCCAAATTGTTCTTGCACCATCCGCTGCATTCCGTACCCGTCCTTAAACACCACTTGCGGGTAACAAATCAATTCCGGCCAAGGTACTCGATCGTACTCGGCCAGGGGATGACTAGCGGCCATCAACACCTCGATCGGCTCATTGTAGAGCACCTCAACCAACATTTCCGGGGCTTGAGTAAAATAGCGGTTGTTCATTACCACCGCTATGTCCACCAAACCGTCTTTAAGGACTTTCAGAGCTCGATCGCTCCCGAGGGAAGTCACCCGCAACTGCACGTCTGGATAGTCGCGGCAAAACTTTTGCAGCACAGGCGGCAAATAAGCAGCGCAAACCGAGTGAATCGCAGCCACGCAAAGTTCCGGCTGCTTTCCCGCCCGCAAGTCTCCCAATTCTTCAGCAGCATTTTGCCAAGTCTGACATATTTTGCGAGCGTGAGGTAACAGGCATTCCCCTCCCACAGTCAGTTTCGCGTGGGCTGTGCGGTGAAACAGCGACAAACCCACTTCCGCTTCTAATCCCTGCACTTGGCGGCTAATAGTCGATTGGGTAACGCCGCACTTCCGGGCCGCTTGCTGAAAGCTACCAGTTTCAGCAACTGAAAGAAATGCTTGAAGCTGCTCTAAGCGCATGGAGGTTTAATTCGAGATGGTTTCAGAAATTTTACTGGAAGATAATCTGTGACATTAACCGATTTAGTAGCAGAATTTAGTAGACTTTGATACAGGTACAGATTAGTTTTGATTCAGGGGCCAGAGGCGGGGATGCTACGCTCCAAGCATCAATCTGCTCCGGCAGGATTTCTAAGCCTCCAAGTAGAAGTCGGTTCTCCTATGTTGAAAGGATTTCTGAATCGGCAAACTTATCAAAAAATAGATTCAATAAAGATGAGTTTATCGAATATTGCCAGTTGCTAGCTAAACCGTTTCAATGAACGGCACTCTAGTAATCCCTTCATCAAGTGAGTCCAATCGATCTGTTTTTACGTCAGTTGTGAATTCAAAAGATAGCATTGAATTTCGTACATCCTTGGGAATTATAGTACCTCACTCTCCCTAAACCTCTCAATAAATGTACGAATATTGCAGGCCGGTTAAATCCTGCTATGAACTTTCCTCCCCGAACTAAAGTCACTCTTGTTTTATGTTTTTTTGTGTATAAACTAGAAATTAGCGGGTCAGCAACACAAGTGCAACTAGGATCGATCGCACAGGAAAGCCGAAATGCTGCCATTTTATTAAGATTATGTCATTTAACCACAATTTTATTCTGCAAGGCGGATGTTGCCAGTGGCAAGCCCAGTTGATGGGACTGCACGCGGTCAGCGATGTGTTAATTGCCTTGGCTTATTATTCAATTCCAGCAATTCTGACATACTATGCCCGGAAGCAGCCGGACGTGCCTTTGAGTAAGGCATTTCTCCTATTGGGAGCCTGGTTTTTCTGGGGCGGGACAACTCACTTGATGCAAGTTTGGATGCTGGTGCATCCCAGCGAATGGCTGTCAAGTTCGATCGCCGCCTTAACCGCTATCATCTCTTTGTGGGCTTTAGCGTCCCTGATACCCTGGATTTCTCAATTCTTGTCTTTGGCTGGAGCGGCCTCTTTTGCAGGAAATACCGCGCTGCGAACCCAAAAGGTCGATCGACAGCAAGCCGACTCTGCTATTAAAAATTCCTTCCCATCCCCCACAAGCGAACTCCAGCAAATTAACCAGCAATTGCTTGCAGAAATAACACAGCGCGAGCGAGTCGAAGAACTCCTGCTTGACGCTGTAGACAAGTTGCAAGAAAGCGAAGAACGCTTCCGCGTTTTTCAGGAATTATCTCTAGACGGATTTAACGTGTTCCGCAGCATTCGCGACGAATCCACAATTGTGGATTTTGAATGGGAATACGTCAATCCCGCAGCGGCAAAAATTCAGCAGAGTACCCCTGAAGAATTAATCGGCAAGCGATTGCTGCAAGTGCTGCCCGGCCATAAAGATAACAATTTGTTCGACCGTTACGTCGAAGTTATAGAAACAGGAATTCCCCTCGAAACCGAGATTTATTACAACAGCGAAGGCATTGTCGGCTGGTTTCGGATTATGACCGTTAAATTGGGCGATGGCATTGCTATTTCTTTTGGGGATATTACTAAGCGCAAGCAAGTAGAAGCATCCCTGCGCGAGGCGCTGCAAAAACTAACTTCTCATTTTGAAAATACCCCCCTAGCGGTGATTGAGTGGGATGAAAACTTTCGGATCAGTGGGTGGTCGCCTGCGGCAAAAAAGATTTTTGGTTGGGACAAAATAGAAGTTTTAGGCAAGCATTTTAGCGAATGGAAATTTATCGATCGGGGGGATTTTGAAGAGGTAGAATCTGCAATTTATAGTTTAAAAAACCCAGAAAATCGCTGCAATGTAGTTCGCAACACGAATTATAATAAGTGGGGTTCGTTGGTACACTGCGAGTGGTACAATTCGGCTTTTTACAGCGATTCTGGACAGTTGATATCGGTGCTGTCTCTGGTTTTGGACGTGACGGAACGCTTTAAATTTCTAGAAGTGCTGCGACAGTCTGAAGAGCGGTTTCGGATTGCGGCAGAAAGTGCCAGTGATTTAATTTATGAATGGGATATCGAAACCGGGATCGTGCTGTGGTTCGGTCACGTAGACGAACATTTGGAGTACGCAAAAGGCGGATTTCCGAGGACAAGAGCAGCTTGGAACAGTATTGTTCACCCGATCGACCGCGATCGAGTTTTGGCAGCGGTCGATCGGTATTTGAGTGCGCCAGACAGTTCTGCCGCCCCATTTTTTCAGGAATACCGCGTTCGCTGCCAGCGGGGCCGCTTGCTCCACTGGATCGATCGGGGCAAAGCAGTGCTTGACAAACAAGGCAATCCCTGCAGGTGGATCGGCGTGATTAGCGACATCACCGCTCGCAAAGAGGCCGAAGAACAGAGGAATTGGGCATTGGCCCGCGAACAGGCCGCCCGTCGCCAAGCCGAAGCCAGCGAACAGTTGTACCGCGTCCTCGCTGAAGCTATCCCGCAAATAGTTTGGACTGCCAGACCCGACGGCTGGCTCGACTACTACAACCAGCGCTGGTTTGAATATACTGGCTTGACGCTGGAGGAAACTCAAGGCTGGGGGTGGCAGCTAGCCATGCATCCAGATGACGTGGAAAATTCCGTAGAAAGCTGGAAGATCTCGGTGGAGACAGGGAAGACTTACGAGGTGGAATACCGCTTTAAACGGGCATCTGACGGAGCTTACCGCTGGCATCTGGGCAGGGCATTGCCCGTGCGGGACGCTGACGGGAAAATTCTCAAATGGTTCGGGACTTGTACTGATATTGACGATCGCCAGCGATCGGCCCAAACAGCCTATTTTAGCGCTCAAGCTTTGGCTTTGCTGTCGTCGGCTTCCCTGGATTACGAGAAGGCGCTGCAAGGTTTGGCAGATTTAACAGTACCGGCGCTGGGGGATTGGTGCTGTGTGCATTTGCTCGATACCGACGGCTCGATCCGCTTGCAAGCAGTTGCTCACTCCGATCCCAGCAAAGTGGCTCTGCTGTGGCAAATCGATCGGCGTATGCCGCTAGACCCCCATGGACGGCACGGAGTAGCAAAGGTGCTGCGGACTGGTGAGTCGAAGCTCTACCCAGAAATACCGGAATGGGTGATCGAGGCGGTTGTGCCAGACAGGGAACTGCAGTTGGTGCTGCGATCGCAATCCCAGGTTCTGTCGGCAATCTGCGTGCCGCTGATCGCTCGTGGCCGGACGCTGGGAGCGATTTCGCTGCTGTGCGGGGAGTCGGGCCGCCGCTGCGGGCAGGACGACTTGGCTTTGCTGGAGGATTTGGCGCGGGATGCGGCGGTGGCTATCGATAATGCGCGGCTTTATCGGGAAGCAGACGAGGCCAACCGGATTAAAGACCAGTTTTTGGGAACGCTTTCTCACGAGTTGCGGACGCCTCTGAATGCGATTTTGGGCTGGGCCCAGATGCTGCGGCAGCGCAAATTGAGTCCGGAAAAAACGGCTGTGGGTTTGGAGACTATTGAGCGAAACGCGCGGTTGCAGACTCAGATGATTGAGGATTTGCTGGACGTTTCCCGGATTGTGAGTGGCAAAGTCTGTTTGAAGCTGTGCCCGGTGGATTTGGCACGGATTGTAGAAACGGCCGTGAAGGCGCTCAGCCCTGATGCTGAAGCTAGGGGAATTGAAGTGGTGAGTTTTTGTGGTGAAGGGGTGAGCTTGGTGAGGGGCGATGCTACTCGTTTGCAGCAGGTGGTGTGGAATTTGCTCTCGAATGCTATTAAGTTTACGCCGCCGTCGGGTCGCGTGGAAATCACGCTATCGGAGGATGGGGAACCGGGAGCAGCGGGTGGCGCCATGTTATCTGGGCCGTCTCCGGTTCACTCTGTTTCGATCGTTGTCAGAGATACCGGAATTGGCATCAGCAAGGAGTTTTTGCCCTTTGTGTTCGATCGCTTCCGCCAAGCTGACAGCACTTCTACGCGCAATTACGGCGGTCTGGGACTGGGATTGGCGATCGTCCGCCATCTCGTGGAACTCCACGGCGGCAGTGTCTGGGCCGAAAGTCCTGGGGAAGGACTCGGCTCGACTTTCGGAGTGCGGCTGCCAATTGAGCAGAGTTAAAGTTTTGATTTTTCAGTTATTGAGTTCACCATTCAATATTTAAGTTCTACGTAAGGTGCTTATGGCGCACCCTAAATTTAAATGTTTTCCGCAAATCCGCTCGCTCTTGGTTTTATTGCCATTCCTGCAATGCGATCGCAATTCCTTGTTTCAATATTGGTTCGAGAGTCTCTTGTTTCACTAAGTTTTCTAATTTCTGCCTGGCCTCGGCAGCACCTAGCTGTTTGAGCGCTGCCATGCAGTGCAGCCTGACGCTGCTGTCTGCGTCGCCCAACATTGAAATAAGAGCTTCTAGCCCTCTGATATCTCCTAATTTTCCTAAACCTAAAGCTAAAGATTTTTTGCTAACTGCCTCCTGCAGTGCCGGATGACCTGTTTTTAACAAATCAATCAGAATTTCAGCAGCAATAGCTTTTAATTCCGGCTTTTCTACTCGCCCTAAAACAGTGACTATCTCTTGATAAACAGTAGAATTTATGCTAGTAAATGGCGCCCTTAAAGTCTGATGCAAATATGCTAAAGCGGTTGCAGTTTCCATCCAGCTTAGGGCGCGCACAGTTTCGATTTGCAATTCAGCCGGAGTTGTGGGCGATCGCAGCAATTCAAATAAAGCAGCCGCTGCAGCATCGGTTTTCACTCGCCCGATCGCGATCGCCGCTTGCTGACAAACTTCTAATCGGATGTCCGAAAGTAAAGGTTTGAGCAAGTTAACTAAATCTAATTCTGCGTCTAAATAGGCGCGCGCGCCAAGAGCTCGCACGGCTTCTTTTCTGACTGCTGTCGCAGGATCTTTGAGTGCTGCTACCAGCACCGGCGGGATGCGGGAGTCGTGAAAGTTGCTCAGGGCCTCGATTGCGGCTGCCCGCACCGCAACTTGAGAGTCTGCGACTACGCTCAACAGCGGCGGGATGGTTTCGGTGCGCCGAATTTGGGCGAGTGCCGCTGTGGCCAACTGTCGCGAGTCTTCTTGCTGCAAGAGAGTTGCGAGGGATTCTATGGCTGTCGGACCAAAATTCCCTAGGGTTTCGGCGGCGATTTGGCTCAATTCTTCGTCGGAATTTTTGACCAATTCTACTAAAGCTTGAATCACCTCCGGGCGATTCCCTACGGGATAGCTTTGCTTCACGAACTTTCCGAGAATGCGGGCGGCGAACCACCGGGGTTCCGTGTCTGCGTCTTCGTCTTCGAGTACGGCAATTAAAGGTGCGATCGCGCCATTTCCCAAATTTGGCAATACTTTAGCAATTTCCCAGCGGTCTTGAAAATCGCCCGATTTTAAGGCTTCTATTGCTAAACTGACAGCTTGCTCTAAAATGTGTTGTTCCTGCGGCTTGCTACCGTCGGCTGTCACTTGCTGCAAGCATTCAACTAACAAGGGCCAGTTTTGGCGATCGGCAGCGACTTGCGCTTCTTCAAAAAAATTAGACATAATTTTAGTTTTACTTCTTTAAGGAGCTAGCGGAGAACGCAAGATACTTTTTAGCAATCTTTTGTTACAATTATCCATTTTTTGACATATTTGTCAATCGAGCATAATTGGTAAAATCGCAATCAAGCATTAATGTGAGCCGTTTAACCCATCAAGCTATAATTTTGGTAATTAAAAACACTCAATATTCCCCATTAAAAATCAACAAATGAACAAAGCTCTACTTTTAGTAAACCAGCACTCCCGAAAAGGGCAAAAGCTATTATCTCAAGCCACTGTAGAATTAGAAGCACTGGGTTTTGAGCTAATGGTAGAATCTACGGATCACGCCCGCGAACTTCCCGACACAATTCGCCGCTACCAAAATCGAGTTGAATTAGTAATAATCGGCGGTGGCGACGGCACTCTCAACGCTGCCATAGAAGGTTTGACAGACACCAAGTTACCCTTGGGTATTTTGCCGATGGGAACTGCTAACGACCTAGCCCGCACTCTGGGAATTCCTACAGATTTACCCGCAGCTTGTCAAGTAATCGCCAGCGGTAAAGTTCGGCTCATAGACTTGGGTTGGGTGAACGGCCAGCATTTTTTTAATGTGGCAAGTTTGGGATTGAGCGTGGAAATTACCCAGCGGCTGACTAAAGACGTAAAGCAGCGCTGGGGAGTTTTAGCTTATGCTTTTACTGCTTTGCAAACAATTTTGTCAGCGCGACCGTTCCGAGCAGAAATTAAGGTAAAAAACCAATCTTTTAATGTAAAAACTATTCAAATTGCCATTGGTAACGGCCGCTACTACGGCGGTGGCATGACCGTTGCCGAAGATGCCACAATCGACGACAAGCGACTAGATTTATACAGTTTGGAAATAAAAAAATGGTGGGAAATCATTGCTTTGCTGCCAGCTATGAGGCAAGGAAATCATACAAGTTGGCCTAACGTTCGCGCCTTGCACGCTCAAGAATTTGAGGTTAATACTAGCAAACGCCGTCCGATTAATACCGACGGTGAAATCACAACTCACACACCTGCAAAATTCCGAGTAATTCCCCAAGCTTTAGCAGTTATAGCTCCTTCATAACTCATAATTAATATATCAGTTAACTGGTTCCCAGGCTCCAGCATGGTAACGAGTAATTTTATTGTGCAACAGGCCGGAGAGGCTGTTCACTTAATAATCGCCTCCAGCGCCATATTGCCATGCTTCAACTAATCGGTGCAAATAGTATTGCTGCTGCGGTGCTAATTTTTTTACCTGCGGTTCTACGGCTTTCCCCAAAGGATACAATCCCGTATAAATTCCTAAATTTAAGTAATGAACCATCCAATCCAGCAAATTAGCTATTCCAACCTGCGGGATAATTTTCATAACTAATCCGGGATGGCTAACTGCTGTTTTAAACAGGGTTTGTGACAAAGCCGGAAACAGCACGATATCTTGAAGAAACGGTTTGAGTACGGGTTCTCCCAACTCTTCCATTACCTGAAACACGGCAGCCAAAAGTTGATTGATTTGATTGGGGTCTATTTTTTGATTCATCGCAGCACTCATCGAACGCTGAAACAACCAGGTAACTGATAGATTCGGCTGATAGGGTTGCAAAAGTGCGAGGGAATTTTTGTCGAGACTGTCGCTTGTCAAAGCTTCCTCAATTCCTAGAGTCAAGCGTTTGAGGTGCCGTACCATTGCGCCGAAACCGCCGAAGCTGAGGGGAGATTGGCTACCACTGCTATCTCCGACTGGGAGTATGCGATTCCAAGGCATTTTTAGAGGACTTTGGCGATAGCAGGGGAAGAATCCGTAAAGTGCTCTTTGGAATTTTAACTGTTCGAGTTCGACGTTTTGGTATTGGGGAAGCAAGCGCAAATACTCTTCAAATAATGTTTCTAAACTGAATCTTTCTGTGTCGGCGTCTATGTATGTAAATAAGTAGGTGGTGCGGCCGTCTCTGGCTGGAAATGCTTCCCAAAAATATTGGCACTGATTTTGCATTGGGGTGAAGGATGCAAATATATCCCCAGTGTCGTTTTTGGGGTATCCTCGAGCGCAACTGCCGACTACTAAACATACGGCGTCTGGTTTTTTGCCTTGTCTTGCTTGGCGCACAATAGGCGAAAAATGTCCCATTGCGTCTAATAATAATCTGGTTTTAAATAAGTTTGTAGCAGGTTGTGTATCGGTATTTGCAGATTCTACCAAGACTCCATCCGGGTGAATGGTTGCTGTTTTAAATGGTGTATTTTCAAATAGCCTTCCTCCAGCTTGGAGGAATCGCTGCTTGAGGGTTTCTAGGAGGTACACTGGGTCGATTCCGATGTTGAGTACGTCCCGCACCCAGATGTCGGGGGTGTTTGCAAAGCTGATTCTGGCTGGGTTGTATTCGGTGGCTATGGCTTTTTCTATCTCTTCAACAGATAGCAAATTTAGTTCTAAGAATGCGTCTAATTCTTTGCGAGAAATGTTCCATTCTTGATCGCGGCCTCGCAGGGTGCCGCGTTCGAGCAGGGCTACTCGCCAACCCCGCACGGCTAAGGCTGTACCGATTAATATTCCTAGGGTTCCGCCGCCGATAACTATGTCGAAGTCGAGGGTTTCGAGGGGTTGTTGGCTGTATTTGACTGCTTGGGGTGCTGGTGCGGTGTTTTGTTTGAGGTTTTCCCAGAGTCGATCGACTTTTCTCAGGCCTCCGAGGGCGTCTCCTGGCAGTTGGGAGAGGATTTGTTCGGTGAGGGACATCGGGTTTTAGTATTAAACAGTGGTGGATTTTTTATAATTTAGCTTAGATTAACATTTGCGACAGTTTCAGCGCTGAGGCATCGGTGGCGAGAATCACGGAGTTTTTATTATCATACAAATAATCACACAGAGAAACCCGGTTTCTGAAAAAAACCGGGTTTCTACCTCTCGTTGGTAAGTCTGGGGAATTATCTTCAATCAGCCGTGCTTAATTCTTCAACTCGCAGCCGATCGCACAAAATTCGCTCGCACACTATAGCACCAGTCTCCGCACTCCTGCAAACTTCTAACTGAGCTTCCGGCAGCGCTTCAAACAAAAAACGTTCTCCCGGAAACACCGTCCTCTCAAAATACCAATTAGGAATATTTGTAATGCGAGCGATTTGCACTTTGCTAGTATTATTGAGATACCAACACAAAATGCGCGTATGACCTTCGGAAATTACCTGATTTAGTGTCAAATTCATTTTTTTAACTTGTTTGTGCAATTGTGCGAACGATACGGAGACTGGTCTAGATCGAATATAGCATATTACAAATTAAAACACAATTTTTATAGTTTTTTTTACATTGTTTGGGTTAATTAATAAATTTTGCCGGCAAACATCAGCGCCTTCCACCTATTCCCAAGAAGGTGCAAAAGCTGGCAGTGCTAAAGTGCAAGATTTCCATCCTCCTCTAACAGGTGCGTTCAACAATTGACAGTGACCAACTGAACCTCTTGCCTGTTGGTAGTGACCGCAAAAATTACACTTGGAAGCCGGATTGCACCCGCGCTCGCTAATTACAAGGCAGGGCTGGTTTTGGGTTTGGTTGCGCTCGATAGTTAAAGTGTTCATTGAAATTACTTTTTAAATGTTCAGTCTTAAGTATGACGGATTGAATGCAGTCGTGGCGTCTATCTCAAGGCTTAGTTCCCTTTTAAGTTTTGTTTAGGGATCGATGTAAAATATATTATTTTTGAGATGATCGAGCTAGGGAGCAATTGAATATTCTTTAGTCGCATTGACGGCCCCGGCTTTAGCAAAGCTCGCGCTTGCCTGAGATATACTTCCTCAGACAGAGCTAATTATCGTCGCCTAACTTGCTGAACAAATCGGATAAAATTGTATTAGAAAATAAAAAACCTTCGGGATCGCTCAACCTCAAATTGCCCGAAAGTGGCAGTTTCGCGCCGTCGCCTAAAGTTGCGTGAAGCGAAGCTATGCCGTAGGGAATCGCCCCCTCCTCCGTCATAATTTCCACCCATCCTTGCCGCCAGTAGGGCTGCAAACAACGCCAAATTTTATCAACCGTTTGCTGAGTAAACTTTTGAGTCAGCGCCGACAGGCTAACTCCTTCTGCTAAACGCAAACCTAGCATCAGCGTTTCTAACAAAACGTCATTTTTTGAAACTTGAAAATTTTGCTCAATTTCTAGGTCAATATCTGGCTGGGTTTCCCCTCCAAGTTGTTCGGTAGCAGAGGAATTGAGGCGAGAGATCGATCGCACCCACTGATAATATTCTTGAGTTTTGCGAGGCCTGGTCAACCTCCGGCCTTCCACATAACTCGCCGCCCCCATGCCCAAGCCGTAATAAGGGCGATTTTCCCAATAAACGCGGTTGTGGCGGCACTGATAGCCATCGCGAGCGTAATTAGAAATTTCGTAATGTTCGTAGCCAGCCCCCGTCAGAATTTCCCTTGCTAAACGGTACATTTGAGCAGCGGTGTCATCTGCAGGCAGTGGCTGTGCGCCTGCTTCAAAGTAGCGCCCGAAAGCAGTTCCCTGCTCAACAATTAAGTCGTAACTCGACAGATGAGTCGGGCTAATTTCCACCGCCGATTTCAGGGAAGCTTCCCACTGTTCTAAAGTTTGGTGCGGCAGTCCCGAAATCAGGTCTAAACTGAAATTGACAATACCAGCCGATCGCACTATTTCTACTGCTTCAAAAATTTCTGCTACCGAGTGCGATCGTCCGCAAGCTTGCAGCAATTCATCCTGAAAAGCTTGCACTCCCAAACTAACTCGATTTACTCCCGCCGCTGCATATCCCCGCAACTGTTCTAAAGTAAACGTACCGGGGTCTATTTCTATAGAAATTTCCGCCCCAGCAGCAATCCCAAATTTGCCGTCGAGAGTCTCCAAAATATTGCTCAACTGACTCACTGAAAGCAGCGAAGGCGTGCCGCCACCCAAAAAAACTGTTTTCAGAGATGCGCCTAAATTTTTAGTTTCTTGAATTTCTTGACAGAGTACGGCAACGTATTGCACAATTGTGCCGGAATTATCGCCATTTTTGCGATCGCCCACCACAAAAACCGGAAAATCGCAGTAGTAACAGCGGCGCCGACAAAAAGGTATGTGCAGGTAAGCCGAAGTGGGAATGCTGGGATTTGTCGCTTGCACACTTTTTTTTAATTCAAATGTTAAATAATCAGTGATAGGGTTCATTACATTTCAAGCCAAAAGCGCAACTTCAAATCTAAAGTTTTAATTAAACAATCATGAATAATTATGTATATTATGACATTTGCTTACCAAAAAAGCGCTGCGAACGATCGGCTCTTGTAATTTAACCTCGTACCAGTTTCGCTCCGTCACAATTCCCGAACAGCCCGCAGGGCGGTTTATTCACACCTCGTGCCTGCTTTCGGCCCGGCATGGTAAATGCCGATATGCTCGATCGCACATCCCTCAGAGGGTACAACCCCGAAATATAAGTTTATGAGAATCCTTGAGTAGATATAGCCAGATCCGACCGCAGCATGAAAACAAGTATCAGCACTGAAAAGATATAATAGGAATAAATTCATTAACCTAGAACTAATGCTAGACGCAATCATAATAATCTCATTCATAATCGCAGGCGGAGGCATCGGCTATTACGGAGTCGAACTCCTGCCGAGCAATCTGCTGCTGCAAGTTACAAATATACAAGGTTTAAGTTCTGTACTAGGTTCCTTTGGAGCATTAATCGGCTTCGTGATGGGATTAGTGGCTCAAACAACCTACCGCCGGCTGGAAAAACAAGTTCGCGATATGCCAGTGGAGATGTTACTGACGCGGGCGATCGGCTTAATCATCGGACTTCTAGTAGCGAACTTAATGCTGGCTCCGCTATTCCTGCTGCCAATTCCCCGCGAGTTCGGCTTCATCAAACCTCTAGTCGCCGTCTTGGGTAGTGTCATGTTCGGCTTCACAGGCGTCAGTTTGACCGACACCCACGGCCGTGCTTTCTTGCGGCTGATCAACCCCAAAAGCTTAGACACGGTGTTGGTAGCGGAAGGGACTTTCAAACCAGCCTCTGCCAAAGTGGTCGATACTAGCTGCATTATTGACGGCCGGATTGAAAACCTGTTAGAAACAGGTTTCCTCGAAGGTCAAATTATTATCCCGCAATTCGTTCTCCAAGAACTGCAACTGGTAGCTGATTCAGCCAACGATCAAAAGCGAGTGCGCGGGCGCCGCGGCTTAGATGTACTCAACCGCATCAAAGAAACATATCCAGAACGGATTCAAATTCACTCGGCTGACTACGAAGATCTTGCCACGGTCGATGCAAAATTAGTTCGGTTCGCCTTGGATATCGACGGCATTTTGCTCACCAACGATTACAACTTATCGAAAGTAGCTACTGTCCAAAAACTGCCGGTTTTGAATATTAATGATTTGACTCATGCGGTGCGCCCCACTTATTTGCCGGGAGATACGATCGAACTCAAAATCCGCAAAGAAGGCAAAGAACCCTCTCAGGGAATCGGTTACTTGGATGACGGCACAATGGTTGTCGTGGAAGCAGGAAGCAGCTATGTCGGCGGCGAAGCCAGAGTCGTAGTCACCAGCGCCCTGCAAACCAGCGCCGGCCGCATGATATTTGCCCGCCCTCAAGAGTCCGTTATTGTTTGAAACAGAGTAACAATGGCCAGGGCAATCAGAATCAAATATTGCGATCGCTGTTCCCAATCTGCCCCGACTCTCTACCGCGCGCGGCATGACGAGTCGGGGCAGTGGTTTTTTTTGTGTCTTAAATGTTGGGAATCGGTAAGTGCAAACAATCCTTTTTACTTCTACGGCGGCACTTGGAAAGCCACCAAGAAAAAATAGCAATTACCAGCTTCTTCTTCTTTTCTCTTCCTTCGCGTCCTTCGCGTCTTCGCGGTTCAATCATATCAATATCTAATTCCGGATTATTCCAGTAATATCGTTTCCGGTTGCATCGGAATGATTTAACCGCAGAGGGCGCAGAGAACGCAGAGGGAGAGAAGAAAGAGATGAATAATTCCGATGCTACCGGATTTGATATAATTCTGGAGTAAGTAAAATCAAGTAATCTCGATCGCATCTTCATACAATGTCTCGATCGCACAGCTAAAATTAACGCTAGCAAACTGAACTTCTTGTCCTTGACTGTAAGGATAAAGCACCCAAAAACCCTCTGCATTCCGGCGAAAACACTCTACACTAACTCTTTCTTGATTGATTAATACATACTCTTGCAAACTTTCAGAAGTGCGGTAATCGGCAAACTTTTCACCTCTGTCAAAAGCCGCTGTTGTCGGCGATAAAACTTCCACAATTAAGCGCGGGTAGCGAATGAAATCTTCATCCGCATTTTTGTCTCGTTCATCACAACTCACCGCTACATCGGGATAGTAATAACAATCTGCTGCCTCAATCCGAACTTTCATGTCTGCCATGTAAGGTATGCAGCCACTCCCCCGAAGATGATTTCTCAACAGTGCAAACACATTTCCCGAAATGATGACATGAGCTTTTTTTGCCCCTGCCATTGCATAGATTTCACCTTGTCTGTACTCGTGTTTGATCGGACTGACTTTCTCGCCTGCTAAATAATCTTCAGGAGAGACGTAGGTGTCGCTTTTACTTGCAACCATATAATTTTGAGGTGGGTGAGGATTACACAATTATAGCGGTAGCTTGCGGGGCGGGACGCCATCGCCCTTTTTCACCTTTCCCCCAAACTTTTAACGTCGGCGCGGGGCCGGAAGCCTCGCGCTATTGCCATTTTGCGGTTGCGGTTTTTCTTGCAGCTTCATTGTCAAACTAACCCGCTTTAACTTCTCATTCACCTCCAAAACCCGCACTTTCACCACTTGTCCGACTTTAACAATCTGTTTGGGGTCATCTACAAAGCGATCGGCTAATTGAGAAACGTGAACCAAACCGTCTTGGTGCACTCCCACATCAACAAAGGCTCCAAAGTTAGCTACATTCGTGATTATGCCTTCTAATTCCATCCCAACTTGCAAATCGGATATTTCTGTGATTCCTGCCTGGAAAGTGGCATATTTAAACTCGGCACGCGGGTCTCTTCCCGGTTTTTCTAGTTCGGAAATAATGTCTCGGAGTGTTGGTTCACCCACTTTTTCAGTGACATATTTCTTGATATTTACAGTCTTGATTTTTTCCGATATTTTTGTTATTCCTGTCAGCGGCAAGTCTAAATCCTTGGCGATCGCCTGCACGACAGGATAACTTTCGGGATGAACTGCGGTATTGTCCAGGGGGTTTTCGCCGCCGCGAATGCGGAGAAACCCGGCTGCTTGTTCAAAAGCTTTTGGCCCGAGTTTGGGAACTTTCAGAAGTTGACGGCGATTTTTAAATGCGCCGTTTTCGTTGCGGTAATTGACGATATTTTTGGCAACTGTTGCCGTCATTCCCGATACAAATGTCAGCAGTTCTTTGGAGGCTGTGTTTAAGTCAACTCCGACATAATTAACGCAGCTTTCGACTGTTTCGTCGAGTTTCTTTTTGAGCAATTTTTGGTCAACGTCGTGCTGGTATTGACCGACTCCTATTGATTTTGGGTCGATTTTCACGAGTTCGGCGAGGGGGTCTTGCAAGCGCCGTCCGATGCTGACTGCCCCACGGACGGTGATGTCCAGGTCGGGAAATTCGGCGATCGCCACTTCGCTTGCTGAATAAATCGATGCACCGGATTCATTCACCATGACTTTAATCGGTTTTCTTTCCATTTCTGCCAAAACTTCCGAAACAAATTCGTCTGTTTCCCGGGAAGCTGTACCGTTGCCGATCGCGATTAATTCAATTTTATATTTTTCAATTAAATGCTTGACAATTTTACCAGCTTGCTGTCGCTGAGCCGCTGCTTGGTGGGGAAAAATTGCTTGATATTCTAAAAATTGCCCGGTTTCATCGAGGGCGGAAACTTTGCACCCCGTGCGAAATCCCGGATCGATCGCCAGTGTGGGTTTCATGCCCGCCGGCGCCGACAGCAGCAACTCGCGGAGGTTGGTTTCAAAAGTGGCGATCGACTCGATATCAGCGACGGCTTTGTTGTGCGATCGCACTTCTGTAATTAACGAAGTCTTCATCAGTCGGTTGAAGGCATCCTTCAAGGTCGATCGATAAAACTCTTTAACTTCCGGTATCCTAGTTCTAATTTCCTGACCTTCCAAATAAGCCATCACTGCGGATTCATCAAACGCCAGTTCCAAATCTAAGACTCCTTCCGTTTCCCCGCGAAACAGCGCTAACATATTGTGCGACTGAACGCTTCTCGCTGCAACTTGGTAATTGCGATACATTTCAAATTTAGTGCTTCCTTCCGGGAAATCATCTTTAATTTTCGAGACAAAGACTCCGGTTTTCATTAAAAACTCTCGCAAATAAGCCCGCAATTCCGCTTTTTCCGAAACCGCTTCCGCCAAAATATCCGCAGCACCTTTGAGAGCTTCTTCTGCTGTTTTAACTCCCTTTTCTTCCGAAATGTATTTACCTGCTTCCGCCTCAAAATCGGCTGGTTTAGCCGTCGGTAAGTTCAGAGACTTGATAAATTCTGCCAGCGGTTCCAAACCTTTTTCCCTAGCAATTGTCGCGCGCGTCCGCCGCTTGGGTTTGTAAGGCAGATAAAGGTCTTCTAGTTCGTTTTTTTGCAAACACGATTCGATTTTCGCTTGCAGTTCTTCAGTGAGTTTACCCTGAGAGCTAATCGTCTCTAAAATCGATTTTTTGCGCTCTTCAATTTCCGTCAGATAGGTGAAGCGATCGGAGATGTCCCGCAACTGAATTTCATTCAGCAAATCCGTGCGTTCTTTGCGGTAGCGGGCAATAAACGGAATAGTTGCTCCCTCTGCGAAAAGTTCCAGAGCATTATTGACTTGAGACAGATTAATGGAAAGTTCTTGAGCAATCAGTTGAGGAATGTCGATCATAGTGCAGAAGTTCGGGTCAGTCGATTTTAGATTTTAGATTTTAGATTGACTTCACGGAAGAGAAGAAGAAAAGTTTGAAATAAACGTTTTACAGGGTGTTTGCGCTCGTCCTGCAAGTATAAAAATGATGTTAGCATAAATGCAGTCATTGCTCAATATTATATGTTTCCTTTTAAATATCCTGTGCCGCAAACAGATCCGCCGCGATCGCCCAGAGAAACGCTGCCGACGATGTACGATTTACCGAGCGAAGATCCGGAGGAACCTGGTTTGCCTGACGAATTTCACGATTTGCAGCCGCAGTTGTTGACCCTGACGTTTCAACCTCGGAATTATCCAGCTTCTGAGATATTTAGCGGCACCGACATGAACCTTTATTATGACGTGCATCACACTCTGTGGCACAAGAGGCCGGATTGGTTTGGAGTTGTGGGAGTTCCCCGACTTTACGATCGATCCGAACTGCGGATGAGTTATGTTACTTGGCAGGAAGGCGTGAATCCTTTTGTAATTGTAGAACTGCTTTCGCCGGGAACGGAAAAAGAAGATTTAGGCGACAATACCGATGAGGAAAAGTTGCCACCTCAGTCGGGAAACACTGCGGGTAACGGGCAAGTTTTGGAGGCCGAGACGAAGGAGGAACCGCCGAGAAAATGGGAGGTTTACGAGCAAATTTTGCGGGTTCCTGTTTATGCCGTTTTCAGCCGCTATACTAACAAATTGCGAGTGTTTGAATTGAAGGGCGGACACTATCAAGAATTAGAATTGCCCGAGTCGCGAGTGTGGATTCCTGACCTAAGTTTGGGCTTGGGTTTGTGGCAAGGAGAGTTTCAGGGAATCGATCGACTGTGGTTGCGCTGGTATGATGTTGATGGCAATTGGATTCTGACTGAAGCGGAACAGCAACGGCAGCGGGCAGAGTTAGCGGAAGCTCAATTGCAGTCTTTAATTCGGCGGCTGCGGGAATCTGGCATCGAGCCCGATCGATTTTTAAACATTTAGAGAGGACTGAAGTCCTGACTAAAAACGGGTTCGCAGTCAGGACTTTTGTTTTTTTTACTTCCCAAGAAGACTGAAAGCCTCACTATACACAGGCTTTAACATTGGATCAAAACTTGATTTGTTGTGACTTGTTTGTTGCTGGTATTCTTTGCGGTCAAGTCATCCGCGTAGGGAGAGTGATGCAAATGAGCTTTACCGACAGAACCGAAAAGTTGCAGTTTGTCAGAAATGACCCATCGCATGGCATTGATAGATTTTTCCATTATTTCCAACAAATCCGGATCTGACAAAGAAATGCTACTTTTTAACACGTCCATATAAGCTTCGCGAACTTCTGTACTCACATTGAATTTCGATACCCCTAATTGAATACATTGATGAATCATTGATTCCGGCAAACCGCTAGCACCGTGCATCACTAATGGCACTGAAACAGCAGCCCGGATTTTTGCCAGACGCGGAAAATCTAGTTTTGGTTCGCTTAAATATTTGCCGTGAACGTTACCAATTGTTACGGCTAAAAAATCCACATTAGTTTCTTTGATAAACTCTACTGCTGCTACGGGATCGGTCATTTTTGCGGCTTTCTCATCGATTGTCAAACAGTCTTCCCTGCCACTAATTCTGCCGATTTCTGCTTCAACTGCCGCACCGTTAGCGTGGGCTAATTTAGTCATTTCCCGGCTAAATATTAAGTTTTGTTCGTAGGGCAAAAAAGAACCGTCTGTCATAATTGATTTAATGCCCGCACCTAGGCCGAGGTGAATGTCTTTTTCTGAGGTGCTGTGATCTAAGTGTACTGCGATCGGCACTAGAGATTTGCGGGCCGCTTCCATGCACAGTGCGACTAAAGGCGATTTTCCGTATTGGAGGGCGCTGGGGTGAAGTTGCAGTATAGCAGGACTGTGCAGCGCTTCTGCCGCATTGATGACGGCTTTTACTCCTTCGAGGTTGTAGACGTTAAAAGCGCCGATCGCATAACCATTTCTCAAAGCCGTGTTCAGCAATTCGTTAGTTGAGGCGAGCATATAGTACCTACTTTAAAAACTTTTCTGAATATCGATCATTCTATCCAAGTTTAAGGGCAATCTCAGCTTAATTTGTGTTTATTTTAATTGCGAATTCTTCGGCTAGCATTTATTCTGCATGTCGATCGTTATATCAAAGTTTAAGGGCAAGCTCAGCTTAATTTGTGTTTATTTTAATTGCGAATTCTTCGGCTAGCATTTATGTGAAGCGCATTTATTCTTGGGTAAGGTGCGCCTAGCGCACCCTACTATTTGTTTGGCGATCCTAGCGCACCTTACTCCTTAAGTGATGTACTTACTAAGTTTGTGCGTTACCAGCGTGCAAACCGCATTCTTTTACGGTTGCTTCTTCCCACCACCAGCGACCTTCGCGTTCGTGTTGGTTCGGCAATATCGGCTTCGTACAAGGTTCGCAACCAATACTTACAAAACCGCGTTCGTGCAACTTGTTGTAAGGCACATCCAAAGCGCGAATGTATTCCCAAACCTCTGCCGAAGACCAGTTTGCTAAGGGGTTGAATTTAATTAATTCATGGTCGGGAGTTGAGAATGCAGTGTCAACTTCAATAACCGGAATACCGTTGCGGGTACTGGGACTTTGGTCTTTCCGCTGACCAGTAATCCAAGCATCGAGAGTATTCAATTTGCGGCGCAGCGGCTTGACTTTCCGCACGCCGCAGCATTCTTTGTGACCGTCTTGATAAAAACTAAACAATCCCTTTTCTTCTACTAGGGCTTGTACTTCAGCAGCATCGGGAAACATTACTTCTAATTTAATGCCGTAATGTTTTCTGACTAGATCCAAAAACTGATAAGTTTCAGAGTGCAATCGTCCGGTGTCTAGGGTGAAAACGCGGAAATTCTTGGTGATTTTTGAGGCAAGATCGATCAGAACTACATCTTCAGCCCCGCTGAAAGAAATGGAGATATTGTCAAAATTTTCTAGGGCAAATTTGAGAATGTCTCGCGGTGTTTTTTGACTGTATTCTGCTTCTAGCGCGGCAATGTTGAGATTTCTTTGGATGGCAACCATATTTTCGGGTTTTCGGTGTTCTTTTCCTCTAGCCCTTTATTATAGCCGATCGCCGTCTCTCCCTCACCGACTAATTTTACCATCAAGCAATTTCGTCCGCGACCGCCGGATTCATCCGTGAAGCGAGAAAAAAGCTCAGACTGCTCATCACCAGCCCCCGGATTTATCAGTGTGAGCGCTTCTTCAATTCTGAAACCTAAAATCTAAAATCTAAAATCGATTGACCGCATCTTGCTGCAGTCTTTTCGGCGAGGCCCACAATCAAGCTCAAGGATGGCGATCGCCTGCTGGCAATAGTTCTGACGAACCCAACACTTCTCTACTGGGTAACATAGGACTGCCGGGCGCTCCATTGAATTTGCCCCCAAATTATAAATCATAGACAATAAAATTCTTTAATAAATGTCAGTGTTACAATCCTCAATTTTGAGTTGTCTAAGTTATTAAAAAATAGCGCTTAATCAGCGAGATTTTGGTGTTTTTTTTAAGTCAAAAAAATTTGAGTGCCAGTAAAAAAAACGCTATCACTACTTTCCAATTGCTGTTAAGGGTGCTAATTTAAAAATAGCCTGTATTCTTTAGGCAATTCTCTAAAGTATGTGAGTGGAATAAAGCTAAAAAAATATAGAAAATCCGGCTTTCGTCTTCCCACCGCTCCTTCTACTAAGACCTGTTGGTTTCCAAACCGCGAATTACCGATAATCAATTACTAATTACCGATTAATTTATTCAGGATGATTCCTTTAGCAAAGTAAATTTGTATCGTTTTTTATCGATGACAGCTAACCTTCAGCCATACGATCGGCTATATTGTATTTGGAAGTACATTAATTTGTCGGCAAAGCGGTCTAGTCCCATCGCCGCCGGTCGCGCCAGCTTCTAAATAAACGTAGTCCGCTGTCAATAACAGCAAGGAAGTGTGGAATCATGTCAAAAATTTTAGTAGTGGACGACGTTAAGACCGAACTAGAAATCATCTGCCGCATTCTTCAAGATGCCGGACTGGATGTGATCCGGGCAGGCGACGGCGAAGAAGCGATCGCCATGATCCGCAAAACCCCTCCGGCTTTGGTCGTTTTAGATGTAGTGATGCCACGAATGAACGGGTTTGAAGTGATCAGAGAATTGCGGGGCGATCGCGCAACTGCCAAATTGCCCGTAGTATTTTGTACTCATAAAAACACCGAGATCGATAAAGCTTGGGGAACCGATTTAGGCGCCGACGCTTACGTTAGCAAACCCTTTGAACCTCAGCAACTGGTTCACATAGTGCAGCGTCTGCTTTCGGCGTAATCCGAATATAAAGTCATCGGCAGCTTTCCAAAAAACCTTATACCGACAAACCCCGTTTTTATTAAATAAACTGGGTTTTAGAATTCCATAAAAGTTTATGTTTAATGATAGCAACCTGCTTATTTGCCAATCGGCGATTTATTTAACAGAAACATTTGACGCATCAAAACCGATCCAGAAAAACTAGATCGGCGATCGGCTTTAGGGTCAAAGCAAAATTCTAATTTGTAAGCTACACTATAAACTAAAAATAAGCCATGAAAAGAACGGCTCCCCCGGCTGGGGGGAATCAGACAAGTGGAACAAAGCAATTTCTCCTGTTCGGTCAAGGAGGCAGTCTGTTCGCCATAGACTTAGATGCAGTGCGGGAAGTTCTTTCCCTCAATGAACAACCGATTTCGCTGGTTCCCAACACCCTGCCATTTTTGCTGGGATTAACAAACTTGCGGGGCGAAATCTTGGCAGCAGCAGACTTCGGACTGTTCGTCGGTATTGAGTCGGTTGACATCCACCACCCAAACAGCCGCATCTTAGTTGTAGAAGCCCCCGATCCGCGAGACGTGAGATTGTTGTCGAGAATCAGCCTGGGATTAGCCGTCTCCCGCGTCGAAGGAGTTTTACCTCTCAATCCCGATCGCATTGTCTCAGCACTAGATGTGAGTCCCGACCTCGCTCCATTCTTAAAAGGTCTGTACAATTCCGAAGGACGCTTGCTAATGATTGTCGATGTAGAAGCGATCGCCCATTCCGAACGCTGGTAAAAAGCAACCATACAGGTAAGTCTACAACTGCTTTCCATCAATAATTTTAACTAACGATCGCCCGCATCCGATTTGCCCATCCTTAATTTTATGATCAAAATTCTCTATACCTCGATCGCAACGACTTTAACCCTGACGTTGCCTGACTTCTCCCAATCGGTACTAGCTGGAGCTGCTAATTCCATCATTTGTGTATGTTACTTTGCCATCGCCTGGATAATCAGCTTAGGTTTGTGGCGAAACCGTCAATTCGGGTTGGACATCTTCGCCACAGCCACAGCAGCCATATTTTGGACCTGCGCTTTCGGCCATAGCGGCCACGCCGCCGAATACCTAGGGCTGCCCCACTCTCCAGTGGCACAAACTGTGTTCGATTGGATCACTGTAATGGCGGCGCTCGTTTTTTTGAGTTTGTCCAACCGCTACGGATTCTTAGTAGGTTCCACCCGCATCCTTAACGCTAAAAAAGAAACAGAACAAGCACTGAGCGAAACTAACCAGCGATTTCACGCAATCTTCGACCAAGCTTTTCAAGCGATCGCATTATTGGAGCCAGACGGTACTGTGATCGAAGCAAATCAGACAGCGCTAGAAGTGGGCGATTTCCAAGCATCAGAAGTGCTGGGGCTGAAATTTTGGCTTACACCTTGGTGGGCCTCAACTCCAACCAACCAGCAGCGCCTAAAAACGAACATTAAACAAGTTTCGGCCGGTAATTTTGTCCGGGAAGAATACGAAATCATCGGCCCCAATAACCATGTGACAGTAATGGACGTGTCGTTTAAGCCGCTATTAAATGCAACAGGAGAAATATTTCAAATCCTCGCCGAAGGCCGGGACATTACCCAGCGCAAACAGGCAGAAGCCGCATTGCAGCAGCTAACCGCAGAACTAGAGCAGCGAGTGAATGAAAGAACCGAGCAGCTCCTGCAAACTAACGCACAAATGGAACAGGAAATTCGCGATCGCACCGCAGCCCAAGAGCAATTAAAAACCTCAGAACTATTCTTAAACAACATCCTCAACAGCATCCCCGACCCGATTTATGTCAAAGACCACCAGCACCGCTGGATTATATTAAATGATGCCTTTTGTCAATACATCGGTCACAGCAGAGAAGAACTAATTGGCAAATGCTACGACCAGTTTTTGCCCAAAGAGGAAGCACAGAGATATCGAGAAAAAGACGAATTAGTTTTATTGACAAATACCAGCAGCGAAATCCAAAAAACCCTCACAGACTCAGCAGGAAACACCCGCTTTCTCTCCGCCAAAAAATCTACATTTGTAGATACCGAGGGCAGGAAATTTCTCGTTTCCGCGATGAGAGATATCACCAAGCGCGTGCAAATGGAAGAACAACTGCGGCAGACGCTCGCTGAAGTAGAAAGCTCCCAAAACTTGCTGCGGACAGTCATTGACGCTACGCCAGACTGCATATTTGTCAAAGATCGAAACTCGCGCTATACCCTAGTCAATGCAGGTTTCGCCACCGCCTTCGGCAAAACTCAAGCAGAAATTATTGGCAAAGACGACGCAGAAATCGGCATATCGGTCGATCGAATCTTTGGCAGTTTCCCAGGCGAAACCGATTCCCAGAACCAAATCCAAAACTTCCGGGCCGGCAACCACCTCGCGCCCGGTTCCAACTACTTAGCCACCTTAGCCGACGGCAAAGTACATAGCTTCGACACTCAGAAATTGCCCCTCCAAGATACAGAAGGCAACATTTTAGGAATGCTGTGCTTCGCACGCGACATCACACAGCGCCGCAAATCTGAACAAGAACTATTGCGGTTCAAAGCAATTTTAGAAACCACAACAGACTGGGTAGGCATAGCAGACACCCAACAGCGCACCATTTATCTCAACCGCGCAGCCAGAGAAATGTTGAGAGTTGGCGAGCACGCAGATTTAGCCGGATTCAGCATTTCCGACCTGACATCGCCCCAAAGTATCGACACTCTTCTCAACGTCGGCATCCCCGCAGCTTGCCGGGACGGGGCGTGGAGCGGCGAGGCGATGTGGCGAACTTTAGACGGCAAAGAAATACCAGTTTCTCAAGTAATTATTGCTCACAAATCCGAGAATGGAGAAATTGAATTTCTGTCAACTATCGCCCGCAACATTACAGAAAGCAAGCGCACAGAAGAAGCCTTGCAGCAGAACTTGCAAATGCTTGACCTGGCAAGCGACGCCTTGATCGTTCGCGATATGGACGGCACGATTAATTATTGGAGTCAGGGAGCCGAACGTATGTACGGCTGGACAAAAAAAGAAGCCTTGGGGAAACTCACCCATACTCTATTGCACAGCATTTTTTCCCAGCCTTTAGCAGCTATCTCGGCACAGTTAGAAGAGCAGGATTATTGGGAAGGAGAAATAATTCATACCACCAATTCTGACACCAAAATTACCGTATTCAGCCGCTGGAATTTGCAGCGAGACGAACAGGGAAAACCAAAAGCAATTTTAGAAACTAACAACGATATCACAGAGCGCAAGCAAGCCGAAATCGAAAAGCAAAGATTGATTTCGATCGTAGAAAGCAGCTCTGATTTTATCGGCACGGCAACATTGGAGGGAGAGGCAACATACCTGAATCCCGCAGGAATGAAATTAGTAGGATTGCCAAATATTGAAGAAGTCAAAAATAAAAGTGTTTATGAGTTCTTCTGTGCAGAAGATGTTAAGTTTTTCCAAGAAGAAATCCTGCCGCCTACTGTGCGAGACGGTTTTTGGCAGGGTGAATTCCGATTGAGGAACTTTCAAACCGGCGAAAACATTCCGGTTGACTTCACCATATTTACCGTCAAAAACCCAGAAACCGGCGAGCCTATCGGGTTGGCAACAGTTACTCGCGACATCAGCGATCGCAAACGTGCAGAAGAGATGCTGCGCGATCGCGAAAGACTATTCCGAGCCATTTTCGACCAATCGTTCCAATTAGTGGGGCTGCTCAAACCAGACGGAACCGTTTTGGAGGTCAACCAAACAGCCCTCGCTGTCGCCGGACTGGAGCGCGAAGACTTCCTAGGCACGCAGTTTGTAGATAATTTGTGGTGGCAAATTTCCCCAGAAGCCAAGCAAAAAGTGCAAGCTGCCCTCGCAAAAGCCGCCGCCGGCGAGGTAGTCCGCTACGAAGCCGACGTGCTCGTTGCTGGGGGTGCTGTGATGACTGTGGACTTCTCCCTCAAGCCGATCGTAGACGACAGCGGCAAAGTCGTGCTGCTGATTCCCGAAGCTCGCGACATCAGCGATCGCAAAGCCCTAGAACGAGAATTAGTTTTGCGTCAAAGTCGCTTTGACGCATTTTTCACAGCCGCCCCGACCTCAATGTGTATTTTTGACGAGCAGTTGCGCTTCGTGCAAGTCAACGAGAAATTAGCGGCAACCACCGGCGTCTCAGTTGCCGAACACTTCGGTAAGACGGTGAGGGAAGTTATACCCGAAATGAGCGATACCCAAGTGCCGATGTTGCAGCAGATTCTCGCCACCAACCAACCGTTGTTAAACGTTGAGGTATCGGGATCATTCTTCAACGAACCGGGCGTCCTGCGAGATTGGCTGGCGTCATACTTTCCTTTGCCCGGATCTGACGGCAAACCCATCGGTATCGGGGCTGTGGCGATCGAAATTACCGATCGCAAAAAAGCAGAAGCAGAGCGCGATCGATTTTTTACCCTTTCCCTAGACTTGGTTTGTATTGTAGATTTTGAAGGGAAATTCAAGCGCCTCAATCCCGCTTGGGAAACAACCCTCGGCTACACGCTAGAAGAAGTAGAAAACCAACCTTTTATCAATTTCGTCCATCCAGACGATTGCCAAGAAACCACAGCCGAAGCGGGAAAAGTATACGATGGCGTCGAAGTACAGTTCTTTGAAAATCGCTACCGCTGCAAAGACGGTTCCTACAAGTGGCTGTCGTGGAAAGTGCGACCTGAAACCGAACAAAAGCTCATGTATGCAGTTGCTCGCGACGTTACCGAAAGCAAACAGGCGATGGTGCAACTGGAAAAAACAACAGCCCAATTAGCCAGTTCCGAAGACCAATTTCGCCAGCAAACCAATCTCTTGCAACTGCTAATAAACAGCATTGGCGACGGCATAATTGCGGCCGACGAAAAAGGCAATTTTGTGTTGTTCAACCCCGCCGCCGAAGATATGTTTGGCATGGGTGCGACAGATTCTATTCTCAACGAATGGTCGGCAAAATACGGTTTATTCTTGCCCGATACCGTAACTCCCTATCCCCCAGCCGACATACCTTTAGCGCGCACGGTTCGAGGAGAAGTAGTTGACGACGTAGACCTTTTCACCCGCCACGCAGGCAACCCAGATGGTCTGTGGGTGAAAGTTAACGGCCGGCCACTCAAAGACGAAACGGGGGCGCTTAAAGGCGGCGTAGTCGTTTGCCGCAACGTCACCGAACAAAGAGCATCCCAGCAGCGAATGCAGCAGTTAGCCGAGGCACAGGAACGCTTGCTGCAAGAACTCAAAACTCGGCAGAATGCTCTCGACGAATCGGCGATCGTCAGCGAAACTGATGTCCAAGGCATGATTACCTACGTCAACGACCGATTCATTGAAATCTCCGGTTACAGCATGGGAGAACTCCTGCACCGCAACCACCGCGTCGTCAATTCCGGCTACCATCCCAAATCATTTTTTGAAGAAATGTGGGTGACACTTTCTCGCGGTTTGGTGTGGAAAGGGGAAATCAAAAACCGACGAAAAGATGGCTCGTTTTACTGGGTAGATTCGACGATCTCCCCCATTTTTGATACCAGCGGCACCATAGTCAAATATATCGCCATTCGTTTTGACATCACCGAGCGCAAAGAAGCAGAAGAACGACTAGAAAAATTGGCAGCAGAACGTAAAGCTGAAGCTGATTCTCTGACGCAGCAAGTCCTTAAATTGTTGGGAGAAATTAAAGGCGCGGCTCAAGGTGACTTGACAGTGAGGGCGGAAGTGACTAACGACGTTTTAGGTGCTGTCGCCGACTCTTTCAACTTCTTAATCGGTTCTCTGCGGAAAGTGGTAACGGGAATTCAAACTTTAGCCGAACAGGTAACATCTGCCACCGGCGAGTCGATTAACAATACCAGTCAACTCACGCAACAGGCGGAAATTCAAGCAGCAAAAATATCTGCCATCATGCGCGAAATTGAGCGGATTGTGAATTCGATCCGCGACGTGCGAGATGTTTCGGTGCGCGCCGAAACAGTAGCCCAGCAGTCTTCTCACACGGCTGAAGTCGGCGGTATGGCGGTCGATCGAGCTGTCGAAGGCATTAACGGGCTCCGGTTGACGATCGCCTCTACCTCGAAAATGATGAAGCGTTTGGGCGAATCTTCGCAGCAAATTGGCAAAATTGTGACTTCGATTTCTCAACTTGCTTCGCAAACTAATTTATTAGCTCTGAATGCTACTATTGAGGCGGCGCGGGCCGGCGAACAAGGTTTAGGCTTTGCAGTTGTTGCCGAAGAAGTGCGGAAATTAGCAGAAAGATCCGCCGGCGCTACGGAGGAAATCTCGGAAATTGTCGGTACAATTCAAGAAGAAATCAGCCGCGTGATGAAGGCAATGGAATCCGGGACGCTGGAGGTAGTGGAAGGCACTAAGCTGGCAAGCGAAGCTAAAACTCACCTCAATGCCATTATCGAAGTTAGTCGAGAAATGAATGCTTTGGTGCAGAATATTACTATTGCATCTGCCAAGCAAACTGTTTCGGCTGAGGGAATTGCTAACAGTATGCAGCAAGTCAACGAGATTGCTAATACGACCGCACAAAAAGGTGCGGATGTCAAAGCATCTTTGGACGAGTTGTCTGGTTCTCTGGGCCAATTGCAAAAGTCGGTGGCGAATTTCCGCAGTTAGTTCAGTTAACTGTTGACGGTTGACGGTTGACAGTTAACTGTTGACGGTTGACAGTTATACGAATCACTAATAACTATCGTTGTTGCCGGGGCAGGTTGAGAAATATACTGAATGCGAAGTTATAGATAATCGTGAACCCGCCCCAACAACAATTACAGTTAAATAACAGGACATCATATATAAAAAAACTGCAAGCAGTTAACAGTCAACAGTTAACTGTCAACAGACAACAGATAACAGACTAATATGAATGATGACGATTTAAACGAATTAATAGATGCTTTTACCGCAGAATGCGAAGAGTTTCTCCAGTTAATGGAGACGAACCTACTGGCGATGGAAACTGCGGGTTTGAAAGAGCGACAAGCGGCAGTTAAAGAAATGTTTCGGGCGGCTCACTCGATTAAAGGTGCGGGTTCGATGTTGGGCTTTCAAAACGTGTCTGTGGCAGCTCACACGCTGGAGGACTGTTTTGTCATTTTGCGCGATCGCACAGACTTGTCAGCCCTGGAACCGACTACTGTGAGTGTTTTGCTACAGGGGGTGGATGCGCTCAAAAAGATTACGATCGAATCAGTTCAACACTCCGATGTCACAACTCCGGATCAAACGGAAAACTTGGAGGCGATCGCCCAAATTTTCGCTCAGTTCCAGGCCCAGTATGGCAAGTCAGAACCGTCGCCAGTCCCTGCAGCCAGTCAATCGCCCGCCCCGGAAACCCTGAAACTGATTTTTGAACATGAAGTGCCACCACTCTTCAATCGCTTAGAAACCGAACTTTCCCAAGCTTCCGAGGCAGATTTGGCAAAAAGCGTCAGCGCCCTCAACCAGGTTTACTACCAACTTTCTGGTTTGGCTGGAATGCTGCTATTGCCGGATTTTGGGAAAGTCGCCGCAGCTATCAGAGATTTGATCGACTCTCCCGACTTGACTCTACAACGGTTGCAATCCGAGGGTTGGACGATCGCCCAAAACTTGCAAACCGCACGCCAACAAATACTGGAAGGAAGGGCGATCGACATCCCCGACATCTCCCCCTCCGCGACTCCCCCCGACTCCCCCCCACTCTCCGACTCCCCGACATCCCCGGAAATCTCCCTCTCCCTCCCCGACTCTCCGTCTCTCTCCCCGACTCTCCCCGAATCCCCGACTCTCACAGTCTCCAACCCGCAAAGACCGACCATCCGGGTAGACTTGGAACGCTTGACAGAATTAGTGAATCTAGTCGGAGAATTAGTCATCAACCGTACAAATTTAGAACTTCAAGAATCCGAACTGCGTGGCGAAGTCAAGCGCATCCGCCGCAATATCGTAGATTTGAACCAATTCGGCGGTCAGTTGCGAGAAGAATACGACAGACTGAGCTTTGCAGAGTGGAGAGGGGGAAACGGGAACTCTGGATTGGGAAAACTTGCAGCAGCAGAAACAGAATTCCCCATGATTGCTAACGGCAAATCCTCTCCGGCCCATGCTCACTTCGATATCTTAGAGATGGATCGTTATACAGAGTTCCACTCGACAGCCGCAGAAGTCATCGAAACTGCCCAAGCAATTTCTCACTCCGCCACCAAATTAGACACCTTAGCCATGAAATTCGAGCGCAGTACCGACCAACTGCGCCGCATTACCGAACAACTGCGCAGCCGCGTCATGCAGTTGCGAGTCGTGAGTTTCAGCCGCGCCGTCGATCACTTGCCCAGAGCCCTGCGGGAGATGTGCCTCGCATACGATAAAGATGTCAACCTGCTGCTAGTGGGAAGAGATACCAAAATTGACGAAAGTTTGCTCGACGCTTTGCGCGACCCCTTAATACACTTAGTGAGAAACGCTTTCGACCACGGCATCGAAATGCCCGAAGTTCGGAAAGCAAGCGGCAAGCCGGCCAGCGGTCAAATAGAAATAGAAGCCCGCCACCAAGGCGGCCAAACTATTATTACTGTTGCCGATGACGGCAAAGGCATTGACCCGGAAATCATTCGCCGTAAAGTTGTCACAAAGAATTTGGCGACGGAGGAACAAGCTCAAGAATTTTCCATTGCCGAACTCTACGATTTTCTGTTTTGGCCGGGTTTCAGCACTACAGAAGGGGTCAGCGACCTTTCGGGGCGGGGAGTCGGACTCGACGTGGTGCGAACAAATTTGCGGACTGTGCGGGGAACTGTCAAGGTAGATTCTCGCCTGGGAAAAGGTACGAGTTTTATCATTAAACTGCCGCTGCTGCTGTCGATTACTGATGCACTGATGGTGAAGACAGATCACAATAAAATAGCAGTGCCGCTGGATGCAGTCGAGGAAATTCTGCACATTAAAGCCTCGGAAGTTCACATCGCAGGCAATCAGCCGATGCTGTGGTGGCGGGAGGAATTTATTCGTTTGGTGAGGATGCAAGATTTGCTCGAATACAGCGTCGTCGCGCCGGATGCCCCCTCTCCTGACCCTTTGACCCAAGAGGAAATTCCCGTCCTGGTTTTGGCTTCTACCGAAGGAATGCTGGCGGTGGCAGTGGAACGGCTGATCGGTCAGCAGGAAATTGTGGTTAAACCTTTGCCACCGCCTCTATCCAAGCCTCGCGGCGTTTTGGGGACTACGATTTTGGGGGACGGGCGCGTGGTGAATATTCTGGATGTGGATGATTTGGTGGGTCAACCTTTGGTAAATAGTTCGATCGCCGCTGTCTCCGGTAAAGTGCAGGAGATACCGCCGAGTTCTAGTCAGTCACCGCAGATTTTGGTAGTGGATGATTCCTATACAATTCGCCAGTTGCTGTCTCTGACGCTGACCCGTGCTCGCTACCGGGTGGTACAGGCTAAAGACGGCCTGGATGCCCTGGAAAAGTTGCAAAATGGTCTTGATTGCAGTTTGGCGATCGTGGATATTGAAATGCCCCGGATGGATGGATTTGAATTGTTGCGATCGATCAGATCGACCGAGCGGTTTGCTAAGATTCCCGTAGCCATGCTAACATCCCGTAGCGGGGAAAAACATCGGCAAATGGCAATGGAATTAGGCGCAAATAAATACTTCACCAAACCTTACAGCGAAGCCCAACTTTTACAAGCTATCCCCAAATTAATCCACCACTCAATAAATTAATCCCCAATCTAAAATTTGCCATCAAATAATTCCTAATCTCAAACAAAAATTATGCAAAAAATAAATGCCCCCGCGAATCTTGGGAAGCTACGCAGCCGAATTACCTGCTCAAATTCAATAATCTCAAATCTAATAATCTCAAATCTAAAATCCACTAATCTTCAATCTTCAATCTCAAATCTAAAATCCCATAATCTTCAATCTTCAATCTATCAATCTATCAATCTAAAATCTAAAATCTAAAATCTAAAATCGAATGACTCACGCTAATTACAATCGCCGCTTTCGGAGCAAGAAACAAGTCACTGTTAGAATTGCCCCTAAAAAAATTGTTTCCTTTGAACTAGGAAAAATTTACTATGCTGTTCCTATTGAACGAGTGGAGCGCATTGTTAAAAACTTTAATGTCTACGGCCTTTTACCTAACGGTAATAGTTTACTGCGGCATCAAGAAGAACTGATTACCATAATTAATTTATCCAAAATATTTCCCAGGAGCCCGAGCATTGCTGAGTGCAAATACCTGATTATTTGTACCTTAAATAAAAGCGATCGGTTGGGGATTCCCCTTCCTGATATGCCAAAAATTTTGGAAATTACCGAAGAAAGCTTCTGCGAGATTCCCGAATTGTACCGTCAACAGCAACTGCCTCCGGTAATAGAAAAGTTAATTCGCGCACCTGATGGTTCCGAAGTTTTTTATCTGAATTTTGATTTATTTAGCGAAATGTAGGGGGTTCACTTTTCGAGGTATTATACCATGTACATGGTATTTTTGCAAACAAAAAGTTATAGATTTATGAAAAAACTCACAATAATGTCGATCGCCCTACTAATTTTTGCAGCAACTCTCGATTTGCCGAAGGTGGGGCTGCAACTAAGTGCGATCGGGCAAATAGAAACACCCCAACCAATCCCAACACCCCAACCAATCCAAACACCCCAACCAATCCAAACACCCCAACCACAAACACCTCAACCAATCCCAACACGCCAACAAATCCAAACACCCCCTATACAAACACCCCAACCAAAAGCAAACGACCCCAAAAAGCTCGGCTACGTCTCCCCAGAATTTGCCGAAAATTTCTCCCAGCAACAAATCGACCAAATCAACGCCAACGTCGAAACGCTGCTGCTAACTCAAAGCTGCTCCCGCTGCGACCTCCGAGCCGTAAAATTAGTTAACATTAACTTAAAAAATCCCATCCTTACAGGAGCAGATTTATCAGATGCCAACCTCAGCGGTAGTCGGTTCGAGATCTCAGATTTTGTCAACACCAATCTAGCTCGCACAAACTTAAGCGGAGCCGAATTAGTTGGAGCGAGAATCAGCAACGCTAACCTCAGAAAAGCTAACTTGACAAAGACAAATCTAGACGGTGCAGACTTGCGATTTTCCGACTTGAGAGATGCCAATCTTTCCGATGCCAACCTCCGCAATGCTAATATAGATGGCGCTAGTATCGATCGAGCAAGTATGGCAGGCACCACAATGCCCGACGGCAGAAAAAATAATTAATAATAGAGGTAGTCTTATGTCGCCGATTAAACAACGCCTTCTCGAAGCGATCGAACGGACTCCTGAGCCACTTTTAGAGCAAACCCTGGCATTTCTGGAATTTTTGACCAGTCGGACACAATCCGCGATCGCCCCAGACTTCGACTCAGATTTTGACTCAGATACCGACTCCAACGAGCAAATCCTCGCCGATCTGAAAGCCTCCCTCCACCAAGCCAAAGCGGGACAAACCTTTCCCATATCGGAACTCTGGGACGGTATCAATGTCTGATATGTCAGTCCAAGTTACATTCACGGTACTTTTCAAACGTCGCCTCAAAGGACTCGCTAAAAAGTATCGCCAAATTCAAACCGATATTCAGCCAGTCCTTGATGAGCTTATCCAAGGAAACTTCATAGGAAACCAGATTACAGGGACTCAATACACCGTTTACAAAGTCCGGGCTAAAAACAGTGATGCCCAAGTTGGTAAGAGCGGCGGTTATCGCTTGATTTATCAAGTTGAATAACCGACTCAAGTTGTTTTACACCTGATTTACTCGAAATCAGAACAAGCAAATGTCTCCGCCGAGGAAATCCAAACTGCGATCGCAGAATACCAAGCGAACCCAGACGAATAAGCCATTTTTCCAATCTAAACGCTTGCCCTTCTTGCTCTTTGAGGCGCTTGCTGTCATCGTCAAAATCCGTGTCGTGCCTTCCTTCAATTCTATTCAAACAGCCAAAAACCTCTGAATAACCTCATCACTTAACTCGCTAGTGCTTCCAGAAGCCACAATCCCGCCTTTTTGCATAGCATAATACCAGTCAGCTTGCCGCACAAAATGCAAATGTTGCTCCACCAACAAAACAGAAATTCCCCTAGTCGCAACTACGCGGCGCACCGCAGCTTCAATATCTAAAATAATGGATGGTTGAATCCCCTCCGTAGGCTCATCCAAAACCAGCAACTGCGGCTCACCCATCAAAGCCCTAGCAATAGCTAACTGCTGCTGCTGTCCCCCGCTCAAATCACCTCCGAGGCGATCGAGCATAGTTTTCAAAACAGGAAATAAATCAAAAATTTCATCAGGAACTTCAGGATTTTTGATTTTGGTTGGTTTCGCTTCCAAACCTAACAATAGATTTTCTTTGACCGTCAAACGTGGAATGATTTCGCGCCCTTGAGGCACATAACCAATTCCCAATCTAGCCCGCTGGTGAGTCAACTTAGAAGCAATAGATTCTCCGCCAAAAGCAATAGTGCCACTGCGCGGTTGCAGCAACCCCATAATCGTTTTCAGCATAGTAGTTTTGCCCACACCATTGCGACCGATTAAGCAAACCATTTGCCCCGCCATGACGCTTAAATCGACATCGCGCAAAATGTGACTTTCGCCGTAATAAACATTCAAATTAGAGACTTGTAGCATAGTTTTTAATTGGTAATGGGGCATGAGAATTGGTAGCAACTACCAAATAACTTCTTCCTTCTTCCTGATATCCGTTACATCCGTTACAAAATCCGTTGCCGAACTTCCTTCTTCCTGATATCCGTTACATCCGTTACATCCGTTACACAATCCGTTGCCGAACTTCCTTCCTCTTACTCTTCCGGTTTGCCCAAATATACCTCAATTACCCGATCGTCATTTTGCACCTCATCCATAGTCCCCTCACACAAAACCGCACCCTGATGCAACACCGTCACCTGCCGCGCAATTTGCCGCACAAACTCCATATCGTGTTCAATTACCAACACCGAATGACTTTCCGCCAGCGAAATTAGCAACTCACCAGTTAACATCGTTTCCTCATCCGTCAAACCCGCCACAGGTTCATCTACCAACAACAAATCAGGAGATTGAGCCACCAACATTCCAATTTCCAACCATTGCTTTTCCCCGTGAGAAAGCAAACCAGCCGAAATATCAGCTTTAGCAACTAAACCAATTGTTTCTAACAAACCGGAAACCGTGCGTTTTTCAGCAGCAGAAGCAGGCTTGAACAAAGTCGAAAAAACATTTTTATGGCGGCTGCAAGACAATTCCAAATTTTCGCGTGGCGTTAAATTCAAGTAAACTCGCGGCGTCTGAAACTTGCGACCAATTCCCAAGCGCGAAATCCTATCTTCGGACAACTTGCGTAAATTCTGTCCCTTAAATAACACCCGGCCCTCTGTCGGCTGCACTTTCCCGGTAATCGAATCGAGAAAAGTTGTTTTGCCCGCACCATTGGGCCCAATAATAACTCGTAGTTCGCCCGCATCCATGCTGAAATTTAAACCGTTAATGGCTTTAAAACCATCAAAACTAACAGTCAAGTTTTCTATTTCTAATACTTTGCCATTCATAGCTGATTTTTCCAGGTAGGGTGCGTCAGTTAACAGTCTCTGGGTAAGCCGGAAAATCTGCTGGCTGACGCACCTGACAGCGCTGATTTTCTCTGAGAAGGTGCGTCAGTTAACAGTCTCTGGGTAAGCCGGAAAATCTGCTGGCTGACGCACCCTACACAAGCACATAAATGGTTATTCTACTCTCAACTAAAACTGCTAGAACTGCTCGAAATAGGAGGTGGAGCAGCAGCTAAAATCCGTTCAGCTAACTTCGAGAGTGGCAAACTTTGCACATATACTTTTCCCGGCCCAGTCATCTTTGCCAAAAACAAGCCTTCACCTCCAAACAAAGCATTCTTAAACCCGCCAACAAACTGAATATCGTAATCTACACTCGCTGCAAAAGCTACTAAACAGCCGGTGTCTACTCGCAACACTTCGCCAACTCCTAAATTTTTCTCAACTATTGTTCCTCCCGCATGAACAAAAGCTAGCCCGTCACCCTGCAATTTTTGCAGAATAAAACCTTCTCCGCCAAAGAAACCGGCACCGAGCCTCTTGGTGAATGCTACCTCAATTTCAATGCCGTTGGCCGCACAGAGAAAAGAGTCTTTTTGACACAAAAATTTACCGCCAAGTTGGCCTAAATCTAGCGGAATTACTTTACCCGGATAGGGGGCGGCAAAAGCGACGCGGGCCTTGCGATTTCCGGCGTTGACAAAGGTGGTAATAAAAAAACCAGCTCCTGTGAGCATTCGTTTGAAACCTTGAAATAAGCCGCCGCCTGTGGATGTTTGCATTTGGATGTCGCCTTCCATGTATGTCATGGTTCCAGCTTCAGCCCTGACGCCTTCTCTAGGGTCGAGTTCAATCTCGATGAGTTGCAAATCGTCGCCGTAAATTTTGTAGTCAATAATATCTGCCATATGTTGCCCCTCAATTTAAAGAACGAAGCTACTTGCTACGGATATCTAAGTAGGTGGACATATATATTGCGTCTCCTCAGACAGAGATAAATGCAGCGTTTGCCAAGTCTATGGCGATTGCTTTGTTTGTCTGTTGTAGGTGACATTTATTTATGTCAGCATCCTTCTAAATTACACGATATTTTTGCACTCAATGTTCAAGTTCTTCTTTTTCGAGCTGCACTTGGGGGTCTTGTTCCAGGCTGGGGTAAGTAGATGCGTACTTCGGTCTTCTGAACAACCTGCGGATTTGGCCGAAACCTTGATGTTGCAGCCAGCCGACTAAGCCGTCGGGCAGCACTGTGACTACTATGAGGAATAGCGCACCTTGGAAAAATAGCCACACTTCGGGGAATTGTTCGCTCAAGAAACTTTTACCAAAGTTGACTAACAGTGTTCCCAATATTGCTCCCGATAATGTGGCGCGACCTCCCACTGCCACCCAGATTACCATTTCAATTGAAAAGGCAATATCCATTGCTTTTGGCGAAATAATTCCGGTTTGTACTGTAAATAATGCGCCTGCAATCCCGGCTAAACCGGCGGAAATTGCAAAGACTAAAACTTTGTAGCCTGTGGGATTGTAACCTGAGAAACGCAGTCGCACTTCGTCGTCGCGAATGGCTACTAGCAGCCGGCCAAAACGCCCGCTGGTCAACCATCGACACAGGGCGTAAGTTGCTGCTAAAAATAGTATGGTGAGAATGTAGAAAATATATTGAGTATCTCGGTCATTTACTGTGGCTCCGAACAGGGTTTTAAAGTCGGTGAGTCCGTTGGTTCCGTTAATCAGTTTTTGCTGACCGTTAAAGAAGTTGAAAAATACAATGGTTGCTGCTTGTGTGAGAATTGAAAAGTAAACGCCTCGAATTCGATTGCGGAATACTAAATAACCTAAAAGTGCGCCCAAGATGGCGGGGATGAGAACTACTGCTAATGCTGAGAAAGGAAATGAATAAAATGGTTGCCAAAACCAGGGGAGTTCGGTAACGCCGTAGAGGTTCATAAATTCTGGCAATTGACTGCTGGCGGTTGGGGGAATTTGCAATTTTAGGTGCATGGCGAAAGCGTAACCGCCGATCGCAAAAAACACTCCATGCCCTAAACTGAGCAAACCCGTGTATCCCCAAATCAAGTCTATGCCGAGGGCGGCAATTGCTAGTGCTAAAAATCGCCCTAATTGATTGAGCCTAACATCGGGGAGTATTCCTGGGATGAGCAAGATGAATGTGAGGGCGATCGCGCTGACAATTGCCGCTTCTTTTAGCCAGGGTTTTTGATGTGTTTTCTGCATTTTTCGCTACACTCGCAGTTGTAATTTTTAATTTTCTACCGTCCGCCCTTTTTGCGGGAAAATCCCTCCCGGCTTCACTTGCAGAAAAGCCATAATTAAGGCGAATACCATTACTTTTGCCATGCTGGTTGTGGCGAAAAATGTGAAGAAGTCGGCTAAAGGCTTGATAGGAGCGAACATTAATGCTAAGGTTCCCGAACCGATCAGGTAATTTGCAGTGCCGATCGCGATCGCAGCAACTACACTCCCCACAATCTTGCCGACACCGCCCACAACCACCACCATAAACGTATCGACTATATAATTTTGTCCGGTATTTGACCCTACCGAACCGATCAAACTAATCGCGCACCCAGCCACACCTGCCAACCCCGAACCCAAAGCAAAAGTCAGCGCATCTACTTGTTCGGTAGGAATTCCCAAACACGCACTCATGCTGCGATTTTGCGTCACGGATCTAATCCGCAATCCCCACACAGACTTTTGCAAAAATAGGTAAATTCCCGCCAAACAAATTCCGGTAAGGACAATAATAAAAATTCGGGCGTAGGGCAACTGAAAATTTCCCAGCGGTATGCCGCCCCGCAACCATTGCGGTGCAGTTACGTCCACATTTTGAGCGCCAAACCAAGGTTGAGTTACTGCCAGTTTGTAAGTTTGCCCTACAAAGGCGCTCACAGCCCAGGAAATAGCCAAAGATAAAGGCAAAATTATGGCAATAATTTTGCTGCGAATGCGATCGAAATCCATGCGAGATTTCAGCACCCGCAAACCGCCAAAAAACAGCAAACAAAACACCGCAATCCCAATTACCAGAACCCAACTAACGCTGCGGACAAACTGCTGCAAAATTAAACTTACGCCCCAAGTTGCCAGCAAAGTTTCTAGCGGCCGCCCGTAAAGATAGCGAATCACTCCGCGTTCTAGAATTAATCCTACCAAGGCAGCTACTAAAAAAGCTAAGGGAATCGCAAAGAAAATGTATGTTTCAAAGGCAAATCCTCCCATACCTTTGAAGACATTTTGCACCACGAAAGTTGTATAAGCCCCCAGCATCATCAACTCGCCATGAGCCATATTAATTACGCCCATCAGCCCGAAAATAATCGCTAGTCCCAGGGCTGCAATTAGTAAAACAGCGCCGATGCTAATGCCGTTAAATAAACCATCTAATATCGCCAATTTTGTTACTCCTGCATCAAGTCTGTTAACTTTGTTCGCGGATAATTAGGGGCGGATTTTATCCAATTGCTGTCAACTTAGAACTAAAACCCTCTGTATATTTCGCTTGTAGCCGAGTCTAGATCCCCCTAAATCCCCCTTAAGAAGGGGGACTTTGAAGAGTCCAGTTCCCCCTTCTTAAGGGGAGTAGGGGTGACGCCAGGAGACTCCAGTTCCCCCTTATTAAGGAAGTAGAGATTGACTTTGAATGCTCTTACTCCCCCCTTATTAAGGGGGGCCGGGGGGGATCTCCGGGTTTAAAGACACGCCCTAGGGCAATCGAATATACGTTACCAACGTTAACAAAATTGGTATTACCGACTTATCAAGCTTTGAATTTTCCACCTTTTGCGGGGTCTGACCAATCGCAAGCAAAGCCTTTTGTTTCAGCGACAAATTGATTCCAAGGCACCGGCTTCACTGCTTCTGGTGTAGCATAAGCGATGTTAAACAAACCGTCTTCTCTCACTTCGCCCAAGCGCACAAATTTAGAGATGTGGTGGTTGTTTTCCATCGTAACTTTGCCCTCCGGCGCGTCAAAGGTTTGACCCAAAGCTGCTGCCCGCACTTTTTCTAAATCGTCGGCTGTCCCTGCTTTTTCGACGGCTTGCTTCCACAGGTACACCATGATATAAGCTGCTTCCATCGGGTCATTTGTCACTCTATCTTTGCCGTATTTTGCCTTGAAAGCTTCCACAAATTTTGTATTTTCCGGAGATTCTACAGTCATGAAGTAATTCCAGGCGGCGTAATGGCCTTTAAGATATTCTACGCCGATCGCCTTTACTTCTTCTTCAGCAATACTGACAGACATTGACGGATATTTGTCCGGCCCCAAACCTGCACCCTGCAACTGTTTGAAAAATGCTACGTTGCTGTCGCCGTTGAGGGAATTGAAAATGACGCCCCCATCTGGCAAAGCTGCCTTAATTTTAGTAATAATTGGCGTAACTTCTGTCCCGCCCAAAGGAATGTAATCTTCCCCAACTAATTCGCCACCTTTGGCTGCTAGCTGGGCTTTGATAATGGTATTTGCCGTGCGGGGAAAAACGTAGTCGGACCCGACTAAAAAGAATTTTTTGCCTTTATTTTCTAGCAGCCAATCAACTGCTGGTTCGATTTGCTGGTTTGGTGCCGCGCCGGTGTAAAAAATATTTTTGGAACACTCTTGACCCTCGTATTGTACGGGATACCAGAGCATATGATTTTTTTCTTCAAATACCGGCAATACGGCTTTGCGGCTGGCGGAAGTCCAGCAGCCGAAGACGGTGACAACTTTATCTTGGTCGATCAATTTTTTGGCTTTTTCGGCAAAAGTCGGCCAGTCTGAGTTGCCATCTTCTATTACTGCTTCGATTTGTTTGCCGAGGACGCCACCAGCTTTATTGATTTCTTCGATCGCTAATTGTTCGGCATCGACCACGCTTTTTTCGCTGATTGACATCGTGCCGCTCAACGAATGCAAAATTCCTACTTTTATCGTGTTTCCGCTCCCGGCTGCTGGTGTAGTTCCTGTTGATGTGGGAGAAGCTGCGGGAGTGGCTGTTTGAGTTGGAGTTCTACAAGCTTTGAGAAATAAACTTGATGTTAGGGTAGCAGAACTGTATAAAATAAATTTCCGCCGATCGAATCGCTTTGTCATTTTTTCTTGTTACTCTTGAATAGATGAGTCAGATGATTGAGAATAATAACACATAGCGACTTGATATTAAGACTCGCTTCAGCAGACTGTTGTATTTTTAGCTACAAAACTTATTGTTTTTGAGAAATTGAATGTTTTGTGGGGATTGAGGGTAACTGCGACAGAAACCGGGCTGAAATCATGTTGGATTTTAGATGGACTGATGACATCAGGGTTGGGATCGCGGGCTTACCGGATTTTTTTGGGAAACCGGGTTTAGACACCAAAATACGTCTTTTCAGCAATTAGTGTGTAATGAGAAACCCGGTTTCTTTACAGAAATTATCTTATTGATGCTACCAGTTAGGCAGCAACTGCGTCGATCGCACAAAATAGCAACCGGGTTTCTCGCTCTCAACAGATTATTGATGCTAAAACTTAGGCCGCAATCCGGTCGATCGCATAAAATAGGCGAGTATGAAAGCAGGTGACGATCGCACTTCGCTTTGAGTACGATCGTCACCTGTAGAAATGCCCCTGATTTATGGAGAATAGCGGACTCGAACCGCTGGCCTCTGCGGTGCGATCGCAGCGCTCTACCAACTGAGCTAATTCCCCTGATTGAGTTTTAATTTAGCATTTTAGATGCCGGATTGCCGAATCTAAAAGGTTTATAGGTCTTGGTTGCTCTCACGTTCGCAGACCGTCACTTACACTAGCACGTAACTGCTAAAAACGTCAAGTGTTTTCCGCAGCCGGCTCAGTGGGAGCGATCGAGCAAAGTGCGGCCACTCTGTCCAACTCTAAATCAGTAAAATAGTCCACCGTCCAATTAGCTTGGCGCTGGATCATGTGAAACGGGTAAGTGTGAGTCACACCCGCAACCTGAATCCCCGCTTTTTTCGCTGCTTCAATCCCCGCAAAAGTATCTTCTAGCGCCAAACACTCGATCGGTTGCAGGTTAAATTCGGGATATTTCTGGTTGAGAAGTTCGACAGCCAATAGATAGCCGTCAGGTGCTGGTTTGCTCGCCGTCAAGTCGTCACCTGCGACAATTAACTCAAAGTTTGCTGCCAAACCGGCCCGATCTAACACCAATTCTATCTCCGATCGCATTGCCCCGCTAACTACGGCCATTTTCAGTCCGGCGACCCGAATTTTGTCAATAAATTCTGCCAAACCGGGATAAATCGGCAGTTTCTCCAAAGTATCTATTTGAGCTTTGTAAGCTTGGGACTTGCGTTGCAGCAGCCGATCGAGATATGTTTCTGTTAGATATCGTCCTCGGCGCTTGAGCAGTTCGGTAATGCAAGCGCGATCGCTTTTTCCCAAACAAACTTCTCGAAACTCCCCACGTTTGAGCTGGAGATTTTCATCGAGCATCAATTGTTCGATTATTTTTTCGTGAATCGGCTCGTCATTAACAATCACGCCATTAAAATCAAATAAAACTGCTTTGAGAGTCATTAGTTATGATTTATTAGTTATTAGTTATTAGTTATTAGTTATGAGTTATTGGTTATTAGTTATTATTCAGTCCGCGAAGGCGGACTTTGTTTCTGTAGCCCCGACTTGCAGTCGGTGGTTATTTTAGTCGGCAGTGATTATGTAAATCAAGCAGGAGCTGGAATGCCTGGTAAATCGCCATCAAAATCAGGAGTTCGATCGCCCCAATTCCACCCCCTCGCCACCTTTGCCTGTTCCAAATCTTCCCCCGGCAAAGGTTTCACGCCCTGCGTCACCTGATTAGTCCACCAGTGTTCGTGAGTTTGCACCGCCGCAAATCCAGCCGCCCCCGCCCAAGCATCGAGGCTGCCAGCCGCGTAAGACTTAATATAAGGCTCCTCAAAGATATCAGTCAGCCACTGTGTCTGCCGCAAAGTTTTTTGATTTCCGTCCAAAATTGCCACTTGTCCCCCAACCTTCAGCAGTCGGAAGCTTTCTCGCAAAATTGCCCGCGATACAGCAGGCGGCGTCTCGTGAAACAGCAAGGAAGCTGCTACTAAATCGAAGCTGGCATCGGCAAAAGCAACGCTTTCGGCATTTCCATGCAACCACTCGATATTTAAGCCGGCTTTTTGCGCTTTCATGTCGGCAACTACCAGCATATAAGGCGACAAGTCCAGCCCGACAACTTCTGCTTGGGGAAAAGCTTGCTTGAGCATGAGCGTTGTAGAACCGGTGCCGCATCCCAAATCGATGATTCGGCGCGGTTTCACCCGCACAGCGTCAATTAAGCCTTGCCTGACGACTGTTTCGTGGGGAGGCAAAACATATTGCGTGATGGGATCGTAGGAAACGGCGGCACTGGGGTTGAGGTAGCCACCTTTAATGCCGTGAAAGTTTTGGCTGCTGTAATATTCGGGATAAACTAAGTTGGGTTGTCGGTAGCGATCGCCCGCTGTTTCCCAGTCGATACCTTCATAGAGTCGTTTCAGTGCTTGTTCGTCGATCGCCAGTCGAATCAGGGGCGACAAAAAGCGCTCGAAAATTGTATCCTTGCCAACAGCCATAAAACACCTTTAACAAAAACTCTTATAATTTTAGCCAACGGCCGTCAGCTTAGCATGAATTCAAACCGTTGAACCCCTCGAACCTCTCCCCTCTATCAGTTACCTCGCTTACCAAATCCGTGGGCTTCCTTTCGCACTTTCTTCTTATACCAGTTTTTATAAAAAATGCAACTGTATACCAGCTTCAAAAGCTTGTTCGATCGGGTATTCCAAAATCTAAAATCTAACATCTAAAATGGTATTATTTCCCGTTACTAATAGGAACTTTTACCAAAAACTCCGTGCCGCCGCCCGAAGGTTTAGAAATTTCGATGCTGCCGCCGTGTCCGTCTACTATAATTTTGTAGCTAATTGCTAACCCCAAACCAGTGCCTTTGCCCACGGGTTTGGTAGTAAAAAATGGGTTATAAATTTGGTCTTTAACGCTGTCGGGAATGCCTGGGCCGTTGTCGGCGATCGCCACTTTCAGAAATTTACCGCCATGTTCGCGAACTACTCCCGTGGAAATAGTAATAATTTTATCCAGGCGATCGATCTCGTTCAAGGCATCGATCGCATTGCTCAGCAAGTTCATAAACACCTGATTGAGCTGAGACGGATAGCATTCTACTGAAGGCACTTTTCCGTATTTCTTGACTATATAAATTCTATTTTTGATGCGGTTGGAGAGCAACAGCAAGGTATTTTCTATACCTTCGTGAATATCCGCCTGCTTTTTGTCGGATTCATCTAGGCGAGAAAAATTACGCAAAGAAAGAACGATGCTGCGAATGCGTTCAGTTCCTATTTTCATAGAATCCAATATATGTGGCAAATCTTCCTCGATAAATTCTAACTCAATTTCTTCGGTGAAATCTGCGATTTCCTGGGGAACCTCTGGGAAGGCTTCTTTGTACAAACTCACCAACTCTAATAAATCTTTAGTATATTTGCTGGTGTGAGGCAAATTAGCCGAAATGAAGTTAACGGGGTTGTTAATTTCGTGCGCTATTCCCGCCACCATTTGACCTAGGGATGACATTTTTTCGCTCTGCACCAAATGAGTTTGAGTTTTTTTCAGTTCATTTAAGGCGCTATTCAGCAGTTTTACTTGGTCTTGCGTTTGACTGTAAAGGTGAGCTTGAGTAATTGCGATCGCCAATTGGTCTGCCACAGCTTTTAATAGCTGGATTTCCTCCCGGCTCCAAAGCCAATGACTAACGTGGCTGCAAATTAAATAACCCTGCGGCTGGTTTTGAGTGTGGACAGGAACCGCTAAATAGCTATTAGCTTTTTTAATTTCGTTCGTTTGAGCTGCACCCTCCGCCCAAGTGTCCCTCGAAAGAATAATTGGCTCGCATTGGCCACTCGGTATTGACAAATTTCCGACAAAGTAAGACTCAAACTTCTTAGCGGGCGTCGAACAATCAGATGGGCAACATTCCCATAGGATGTGTAACATTTGTTCTTTGGGTTTGTACCACCCAAAAGCAGCCCGTTCTAGGTGCAGTAAACTTACTATTTCTTCGACTGTACTTTGCACAATCTTGTCTAATTCCAGGGAAGCGCGAATGCGTCCAGCAATTCGGTTGAGCATGGCTTCTCGCTCAGCTTGAG
Source organism: Microcoleus sp. Pol14D4 (assembly GCF_036701245.1). NCBI lineage: Bacteria > Bacillati > Cyanobacteriota > Cyanophyceae > Oscillatoriales > Microcoleaceae > Microcoleus > Microcoleus sp. Pol14D4. The sequence continues at coordinate 30,253 of NZ_JAUBQM010000019.1, read as the reverse complement.
CGCGATTGTTTTCGGAGGAGTAAATTAGCCAAATTGCTCCTAGCATTGCTGGGCCGAGCAGTCCGGCCACGACCGATGTCAGCAAATTTAATGCTTGCAGTTGGGATTCAATATTTTCGCGGGGAATTACTAAAGCCATCGACCAGTTAACTTCCTTGAGGGGAGCATAGGCCACATACACCCATTTGTTATCTATTTTTACCAGTTCGATGTTCTTCTGGCGGTCGATCATGTGCCGCGCAATTGTGGAGAGTGCGGGGTCTTGTGACTTTAAAAAGCTTGGGGCAGGCCAGTCGATATTTCCGATTAAGTTATTGTTGGGATGAACAATTGGCACTCCTTGTGAATTGAGCGCAAAAGCATAACTGTCGGAACCGTACTGCAAGCTGTTAGCGACAGATGTTACTCGGTCTAATTTAATGCTGCCCGATAGGGCTCCAATTACTTTATTAGGAGCGGGAGGTAAGGCCCAAATAGGAGCTGAAATGATGATCGTCGGAACTTTTGTACTGCGGCCTATCAGCGGGTCGGAAACGTTGAGCTGCCCTGCCATTGCTTTTTTAAAGTGTTGGCGGTCTTTGCTATTCGCGCGGTTACCTAGAGTGTTGATAAATGAGCCGTCGGATTGAGTTAATGACAGGATGAAATACTCTTTTAACCTGTATATTTCTCCTTGCAACCTGGGTTCGACTAATTTCCAATTGAGAGTGCTAACCGTAGGATCGTAAGCAAGGGTTTCTATTTCTGCTTTGCGAGTGCTGAGCCAGCGGTCGATTTCGTCAGTGCCTTTTTCTAGTTTTAATAGTGCTATTTCCTTTAAATTGTCGAGGATTAGCCCGCGCACAAAAAAATAGCTGATGCAAGCAGTTGTGCTAATGGTTAAAGCCGTGGTGGCCAGAATTAGCAGGGTCAGCAAATGGCGGCGCTGCCGTCTGTGCTGCCAAAGACTATGCGCTTGCTGCCACCGCGATTGAGCAGAACTACTGATGTTGTCCCAAAAGTGGCGCAGCTTTTTTGCTTGGTGTGGCGGCGGCGCAGACACTGATCCGGCTTGATTTGCTGGGTTTTGCATCATCAAATGTTCTCTCCGAATCAAATTCATCAAACGGTATTCGTCATTCGGCAGAATTAATATCAGCCAAGTCGTGAGACCAGTTTCAGAAAATAATGCAACTGTAGGCCGGTACTCCCAACCCTAGTAGGCATCAGTCATTCCCAATCTAAAATCTAAAATGGTATGGCTTGCATTCCTGACTGCAAACAATTCTTATTCCGATCGCACGCTCGCCTTCTATTTTGGCATCAGCTTTATATTTTGACCTTCGGTTTACCTAATTGAGGTAACTGCTTTACGATATCTTTAATATCTATCTCGTTTGTATAACAAAATAATTGTAAATAACATAGAGAAAATACGGAGTTTTTTAAATTAGCAATGTATTCTAATGTAGAGGTAAATACTTATTGACAGTTTGACTAATTTGTGGTCTGGCTTCAAGGAGAAATTTTTTCGTCTAAAGCTTTTTTGGCGAAGCGGGTTGCATAAACGGTGAGGGCGATCGTTGCTACCAAACCAATACCGTAGAGAACCCACTCAGCAGTAGTGCGCGATCGCCCGCTAGATCCGAGTGCAGCCAAACTCCCGGCCAGGGAACCGATATAAACATACATGACTGTTCCGGGAATCATACCAATCCAAGATGCGAAAAAATAGTCTTTTAGAGATACCTGCGTGACTCCAAAAGCATAGTTAAGTAAATTAAACGGGAAAATGGGAGAAAGCCGCGTCAGCAGCACAATTTTCCATCCTTCAGAGGCAACTGCGGAGTCGATCGCCTTAAATTTTTGATTGCCCTCTATCTGTTTGGAAACCCAGTCGCGAGTTAAATACCGCCCTACCAAAAAAGCGCAAGTTGCGCCTAAAACCGAGCCGATGGAAACACAAACCGAACCGCCAACGACTCCAAACAAAACGCCAGAACCGAGAGTCAGCAAAGAACCGGGGATAAATAGAACCGTTGCGATAATGTAAATTAGAATAAAAGCTGCCGGGCCCCACGGGCCGAGACTCGCGATCGACTCCAGGGCATTTTTCAGAATTCCTTGAAAGTTAAAAAACTTTGCCGCCACAATCAAAGCCACAGCTAAACCAATCCCTAAAATCAGCTTCCACCTATTTGATGTTGGCGGATTTTCATCGGGCGATCGCGAATCATTCATTGCTTAAAATCTCCACTCTCAATAATACGGGCATGGGACATTGGGCCCAAAAGCATGGGGAATCGGGAATCGGGAATCGGGCCCAAGAGCATAGTTTCTTCCTTCTTCCTTCTTCCTTCTTCCGACTTCCATCGGACTGACATCCGTTACATCCGTTACATCCGTTACATCCGTTACAGAATCCGTTGCCGAACTTCCTTCTTCCTTCTCAAATCAAAGTACCGCCGCAGCTAGAACCGCAACCTGCCGTACAGCCGTAACAATAAGCAGCCGTTCGCACCTCTTGAATGACATCTAAACTGCCAGATGCGAGCAATTTAGCAGTATTTATCTTTTCCCCGCTGCCAGTTTTCGCCGGCAAATTTTCCATTTGGTTAAAATCGCAGTCGTAGACATTGCCAAAATAGTCGATCGACAATTCGTTACGACACATTAAATGTTCCAGAGTACCGGGATTAAAATTCTCCTCCAAAAACCCGAGATAAGGTTTGTGCAGTTTCTTATGTTCCAAATGAAACTTAGTCCGTCCCACCGGCAAATTAGTAATCGCGAACAATTGATTAAAACAAATCCCAAAATGTTCGGCTAAATAAACCTTGTAATCTTGCTCTAACTTGCCTTGTTCCGGTGTTAGCGAAAATTTGTCTGTTGTCGGCACTTGTGGATTGTACACCAAATCGAGAATTAAATTTGGGTTTTTCCCGTATCCCAACTGATTTAGCTTTTGCAGCGCCCGAATTGAACTGTCAAAAACACCGCTGCCGCGCATTTTGTCCACATTGTCAGCTTGATAGCAGGGAAGCGATGCCACAATTCTGAGTTGATGCTGCGCGCAATATTCGGGAATATCTTCAAAACCTTTTTCAAAGTAAATCGTCAAATTAGAACGAACAATTACCTCTTTACCTGCCGCCCTGGCAGCTTCCGCCAGCGGTTTAAAACCGTAAAGCATTTCGGGAGCACCGCCGGTGAGATCGACAGTTTTAATTTGAGGAAAGCGGTGGATAATTTCAATTAATTGGTCGCAAATTTCCGGGGAAAGTTCTTCTGTTCGGTTCGGGCTAGCTTCAACGTGGCAGTGAGTGCAAGCCAGGTTGCAGCGTTTGCCGAGATTAATTTGTAAAACTGTAATCTGCTTTTTAGTTAAAGCTGAGTTAATTTTGTTTTTGAAAGGCGTGACTGCTGTCTGAATCATGTGCTAACCTTTTGGTCTTTGCTCGCAACGAATGTAGAGGCGTTCCGACAGAACGCCTCTCATAATCTAGCACTAATTCTAATAGTTCTGGACGCATCAAAACCCAAGAAACTGGGTTTTTTGCCGTTTTTGCGGGATGTAACGCATCTTATGAGAAAAAAACCCGGTTTCTGACCACCCGTGCGTGTCGGACTATTAATCTTACTTGAGAGAGTCAACTAATGTTTCCACTCGTGCTTTAATTTCATCTCGAACGCGGTGAAAAGTTTCGATGGGTTGTCCGTCGGGATCGTCGAGTTGCCAATCTTCAAACACTTCTCGCAATACCCACGCTTCGGGTAAATTCACGCCGCAGCCACAGAGAGAAATTACGGCATCGTAGTCTTCTGCATTGAATTCGCTTAATGGGTTGGATGTTTGATCGGTGATATCAATGCCGATTTCTGACATGACTTGAATTGCTGTCGGATGAACTCTGCTTGATTCTAACCCGGAACTGGTGACTCCAATCATGCCGGCTCCGATGGTTTTAGCGAATCCTTCGGCCATTTGCGATCTGCAGGAGTTTCTTTTGCAAACAAACATTACTTTTTTCATGGTTTTTGTTGGTTGTGAGTTGTTGGTTATTCGTTGTTGGCGGAGTTCCGGCGGTTTCTAAGCGCCCGGTAATTCAAGAGCGCGATTTGCTAGTGCGATCGCCTCTTTAGCGGCTTGTTCCTTGCGTTCGCTGTAGCGATCGGTCAAATAGTCGGTTTGCTCCCGCAACAGCAAGGTAAACTTGTACAGTTCCTCCATTACGTCGATCGCGCGATCGCGATAAGGCGAATCCTTCATCGTCCCATCATCATTAAACTCCTGATAAGCTTTCGCCACCGAAGACTGGTTCGGAATCGTAAACATCCGCATCCAGCGGCCCAAAATTCTCAAAGTATTGACAGCATTAAAAGACTGGGAACCGCCGCTGACTTGCATCACCGCCAAAGTTCGGCCTTGAGTTGGTCTGACGGCCCCAATACTTAAAGGAATCCAGTCAATTTGATTTTTCATAATGCCGGTAATATTGCCGTGCATTTCTGGACTAGACCACACTTGACCCTCCGACCACAGGCTCAATTCCCGCAACTCTTGCACCTTCGGATGAGTATCGGGAACGCTGCCGTAAATCGGCAATTCTAGAGGATTAAAGAACCTAACCTCTGCACCGAAATCCTCAATAATTCTCGCCGCTTCTTCCGCCAACAAGCGGCTGTAAGAACGCTCTCTTAACGAGCCGTATAAAAACAGAATTCTCGGTTTGTGCGTAAAATTTGCCATGATGCTTTTAATTAAAATCTCGAAATCCGTTAGACAGTTCCCGATAAACTGCGACTGCTAATTGTGCTCCCCAGATAGGGGCAATCCAGTAAACCCAATGGTGGTTCCAAATACCGCCAATTAAAGCCGGGCCGAGAGACCGTGCCGGATTCATGCTCGCTCCGGTAATCGGCCCCATAAATGCGGCTTCCAGTCCTACAGTTAACCCAATTGCTATCCCGGCAAAGCCGATGTGAGCGCGTCTATCTAATCCTGAACCGAGGATAACAAACATTAAGATAAAGGTCAAAACAGTTTCTAAAATTAGAGACTGCAACCAGTTACCATTAAGAGGGATAGTTGCACCGAGATTGGCTACTTCACCTAAAGTAATTAGCAGCACTTGAGAAGCTGCGATTGCACCCGCAGACTGCGCTAAAACGTAAGGCAAAACTTTATATTTTGGAAAAAAACCGCTCGCCCAAAACCCTAAAGTTACGGCCGGATTAAAGTGTGCACCGCTGATGTGTCCTAGGGCGTAAATCATCGCAGTTACTACTGCACCAAATACAAAACTGATGCCTAAATGAGTTACGGAACCCGCGCTAGTTTTGTTAACCATCACCGCACCGGTGCCTGCAAAAACCAAAATAAATGTACCTATAAATTCGGCGATCGCCTCTCGCCTGCAATCTGGCCGAGCACAAGCTAACCTACGATCTGTTGCATCCATCGCTCTCAACTAATTTGTTCCATCCCATCATATCAATAAAATTTGATATGTCAATCCTCAAAAAAGCCCTCTCAGTATTTGAGCGATCAAGAAATGTTGATGGGTTAACCCGCGTCGGAACAGGGACGCGCCGGCAGGATCTGGCTGAAGCGGCGGTATTCGGCGAGGTACTGTTCGAGGGCGACAAACTGAGCTAAATTGAGGCTGTAATAAATCCAGCGCCCTTCTTGGCGGCTGCGGACTAAAGCTGCATCCTTCAAAGCTTTGAGGTGAAAAGAGAGTTTAGACTGAGTGACGTTGAGTCGATCGCACAAATCGCATACGCACAACTCCTGTTCCCGCAGCAACTCCAAAATCTGAATCCGCAGGGGGTCAGAAAGAGCGTGAAAGCCAGCAGCGATCGATTTATCTGCAACAGGCGGCGCGATCGTAGAATTTTTAACCATAAATTACCCTTAAATTTTTATTCAACAACTCCCGGCAAGATTTCTTCTTTTTACCCTTAGATTTGATATGGTTATCCTTTGATGGCAATCCTAAATCAACTGCGAACTCTTTCTCTTCTAGGACTAACGATTAATTCCCTTACCGATGCAACACCCAGTAAGCGCAGCCGCTGATTGCAGCAGCAATTGGCAAGGTCAAAATCCATGATAGTAGAATCTGATAGAAAACGCGCACATTAGCTTTTTTTGAAATCAATCCTACACCAAAGATTGAACCTACCGAAACATGGGTAGTAGAAACTGGAAGTCCATAGCGACTGGCAGCAATAACTAAAAATCCCGTCACTAAGTTTGCCACAAGTCCTTGACCGGTATTCATTGCTGTCAGCTTTTTGCTCATTGTTTCGGCAACTTTTCGAGCATTCAACAAACCGCCGATCGCCATTCCCAAAGCTACTGCTAAACTTCCCCACTGAACTGATATTGATTGACCGACTAACATCAGCGAAACAATTTTCGGAGTATCGTTCAATCCTCTGGCAAAACTGACGATTCCCGCACTCATAAAATGGCAAACATCGACTAACTTTTGGCTGGGAATTTGTAAGAAATTTCCCAGGTACCTTTGCGTGCATTTATCGAGAGAATCGACCGCGACATCAGCGGTTGTGATACACTTCAGTATGTTAGTTGCATCCGGTTGAGGAATGGGAATAATCTGTTGGATTTTACCAGCGCAAATACACCATTCTTTCTGGATTCCCAAATAAACTCGCAGGTAGCGAGACAGCCCATAAATTAAAGCTGCTAATGGAATCGCAATCACGGGACTCAGCAACAAAGGCATTAGAAAAGTTTTCTGCAATGCTGTAAAATTAACTTGAGTACCAATTGCTACTAAACCTGCACCGACAAGAGCACCTGTAAGACCGTGAGTTGTGGAAATAGGGAATCCAGTTAAGGTAGCCAGAATAACGGTTAAACCCGCAGCGATCGCGACTGCCAAATGAAAATCTGGGGCATTGGCGATCTCGTCTGGAACTAGCCCTTTTCCCGAAAAGCTTTTTACCAGAGTTTCTGCTAAAAAAATAGAAAATACTGAACCTGCAAAAGTTGTAATCGTTGCCCAACCAATTGCTGTTTTGTAGTTCGTCGTCTGACTGCCAAACAGTGTCGCCACGCCTTTAAAATTATCATTAGCACCATTGCAGTATGCTAAAAACAACGTGGCGATAAATAGGGCAATAATTAACATTCTCTTACTCAGAATAAGTGGGGTTTATTTAATTTTTTTTTTGCGCGGGCTGCTACAGCACCGAATTTAATTGTATAGACACCGTTGCATCAAATAAAATAAGGGAAATATTAAGATTTCTTTGGAAGGCGAGCGATCGCATCTTAATTTCGCGCCAGCAACATGGGCCCGATATGGAACGATACTATAATTAAGGCTTGGCGATCGCCGACGGTACGCTCACCCTACCCATTCACTTAGGGTTCTGTACCCTTGCCGGCACATCTGTCAGTCCCGCCTTCTGCATCAGCGAAATCACCCCTATAGATAGAATTCCCCCAATAATTGCCCCCACCACTACCAGGATGATAAAGACTTTTTGCAGAGTTTTTTTAGTTGCCGGGTGGTACTGTTTCGGCAATGCTTCACCTTGCTCGTCAACTTCTTGCTCCAAGGGGTCTAGCGGATTGGAGGGATTTGAGTTAAAGGGATTGGGCGCTTGATTCATGGTTAGTTTGGGTTAAAGGAGATAGACAACTATTTTAACTTGCGATTTAGCCGCGCAGCTTAAATAATACATTCTGGTTTTACTGAATACTCTATAAACTTTATTAAGATTGCTAAAATACGGATTAACCCGGTTTATTGAATAAACCGGGTTTTTCAACATACTAAAAGTTTTATGTCATGCTTCTGCTTTTGACAGACGATCGAGAGAAATTGTTGCCGCCTTAGATACTTGAGAATTACTATCTTTTTCTAAGTATTTCAAAGCCGAAACGCTCTTAACACTCGGCAAATTGCCCAAAGCTTCAGCCAGCCTCTGGCGAATCAGCCAATCTTCCGACTGAGCAAAATTGAGGATGCGATCGATCGCCCCAATATCTTTAATTTCCCCCAAAGCCGAAATTGCCGCCTGCTGGATCACCACTTGCTCGCTGTCGAGAGCTTTTAGCAGCACATCGCGAGCCCGGGGATCTTTGAGATTCCCCAGAGAAACAGCAGCACTGAAGCGCACCAGCCATTGAGTATCTTCGTAAAAAGCCCGCACCAAAGCATCAAAAGCTCTGATATCTTCCAGATAGCCCAAAGCACCTGCAGCGTCAGCGCGAATGCCGTAATCCGGGTCTGTTTCTAGCAATTTGACTAGAATAGGATAGCACTCTGCTGTCGGTTTCACGCCGAGAGCAAACACAGCCATCGATCGCACTTGCAAACTTTCATCGTTCAACACCTTTTTAATCAAAGGCACCGCCTCTGCAGCAGGCACATTCCGCAAGTTGGCCAAAGCCACCATTCGATCGGCGGAATTTTGGCTTTCTAACTTGGCTGCAATTTGCTCTAAGCTTAAAGTTGTCATTATGGGTAAATCTTGTAGTAAAACTTTACATTCGGGTTATTTTGATTATAGGAGAGTCTCACGGGAAAAGCAGGCAGTAAAAACCGCCCCAGGATTTGAGATGAGTAAGATTGCGGATAAGTGACACGATTAATCTAAAGCTCAGATTGCGTGGAAATAATCAATGAGAAAGTTTATTATTTAAATCCCAAGCACAGGCGAGGTGTTTCTGCCGTTCCCTAAGGCTTTGCCCGATAGTTAGCCGCCCTCTGACAACCTGCAATCAACTATGCCGTTCTACCACCCGCCCTTTTACTCCTCAGCCTTAGAACAAGCGATCGATCGCTACCCCCTCACTGCCGGGCCAGAAACTTCCTTAGCAGTGGCGATCGCCCTGATGAGTCAGTTGCAAAACACTTGTCCCCTAGTCAAAACACCTGTACCTGCAGACCGGGGGGCGATAACCGAAACATCCGCGCCGGAAAAGGTGCGGGCAAGCTGCGTGTTCGTCGTACAGAACCAGCAGACTATTACCACAGGCAACTTATCCGACAACCCCAGCCGCGGACTGTTAATCGGCATATTAACACCCGCCGACCTAGTGAGGCTGATAGCTTCGGGCACAATAGACAACCAGCACAAAGTAGCCCTGCACAAAATACCAATTTCCGAAGTGATGTCCCCGGTGTCGGTCTCCCTCACAGAGTCCGATGACCAAGACGTGTTTACCGCTTTATCCTTATTTCGCCAGCACAAGATTCGCTATTTGCCGATCGTCAATCAATTTCGCCACTTGGTAGGAGTGCTGACACGGGAAAGAATTCGCCAAGTATTGCAGCCTTCAAACATTCTTAAATTGCGGCGGGTAGCAGAATTAATGACTACGCCAATTACAGCGCCCCACACCGCCTCGCTGCTGACCATAACCGAACTGATGTCAGAGCATCAAGTCAGTTGCGTAGTGATTACAAAAAACAAAGAATTAACAATGGAGAAGCCCAAAGATGACTATACCTCCATTTTTCACTATTCCTTTCACCAACCGCTGGGAATTGTTACCGAATATGACCTTGTGCAGGCACAGTTTCTTGAACTAAATTTCCAGCAAACCCCAGCTCAAAAAGTCATGAGAACTCCCCTGCAATTTCTTCAGCCTTCCGATTCCCTATGGACGGCGCACAAAGAAATGCAGCAGCAACAAGTGCAGCGGCTGGTCGTCTGCGGGGGGCGCGGAGAACTGTTGGGAATTATTACTCAGACCAGCTTGCTCAGAGTCCTCGACCCCACCGAAATGTACCGAGTTGTCAAACAGTTGCAGCAGTCGGTTTATCAACTGCAAGCGGAAAAAGTTGAACTGCTGCAAAGCCGCAACGCCAAACTAGAACAGCAGGTGCGGGAACGGACTGCAAAACTCCACGAACAATTGCAGCGCGATCGGCTGTTAACTCACATTTCCTTGCGGATTCACCAATCCTTAAACCTCGAAGAAATTCTCAACGCCAGCGTCGATGAAGTCCGCCAAGTTTTGCAAGCTGACCGAGTAGCAATCCTGCATTTAGAGTCCAGCAATTACGGCATTGTAGTGGCAGAATCCGTTGCCGAAAATTGGCCTTCAATATTGGGAGAAATCATGCCGGATAATATTTGGCAAGAATCTGCTTCCGTGATCGAACAGGAAATTTATGCGGTTCCGGATCTCGACCAAGCCTGTTTGAGCGCCGAAAAATATGCCCGGTTCCAGCAAGCGCAAATCAAAGCTTATTTGATTGTACCAATTTTGCAAGACGGCAATTTGTGGGGGATGATGTGTGTCCATCAGTGTTCCCAATCCCGTCAGTGGCAGCCTTCGGAAGTGGATTTGCTGCTGCAACTGGCAACTCAAATCGCGATCGCCATTCAGCAAGCCCAACTATATCAGCAAGTCCAAAATCTCAACACCGACCTCGAACGCCAAGTCCAAGAACGCACCGCCGAATTGCAGCAAAAAGTTCACGAACTCCAGCATTTAAACGTCCTCAAAGATGAATTTCTCAGCACCGTTTCTCACGAACTGCGGACGCCTTTAGCTAATATAAAAATGGCTATTCATATGCTGAGAATTTCTCCCACGCTAGATCGGCGCCAGATTTATCTAGAAATTTTAGAAAGAGAATGTACTAGAGAAACAGATTTGATTAATGCTTTGCTAGATTTGCAGCGGCTTGAAGCCGCAACTTGTCCGATCGACCTCGAACCAGTAAACTTAGAAGTGTGGCTGCCTACTATTATCGACCCGTTTTACAGCCGGGCCCACGACCGCCACCAGGATTTGCGAGTAGAGTGCGATCGCCACCTCCCCACGATCAGTTCCAACCGCGCTAGTTTGGGACGAATTTTAGCCGAGCTCCTCAACAACGCCTGCAAATATACTGCCAATGACGGCGAAATTTTTCTGAAAGTTGAGTGCAAAAACGGAGACTGGGAACAAGACGGACAAAGGACAAATTCGCGACAAGCAAGTGCTGTGGCTTCAGAAATCCAATTTACACTCAGCAATCAATCGTCTATTTCCATAGAGGAATTGCCTCGAATTTTTGAGAAATTTTATCGAGTTCCCAACGCCGATCCTTGGAAACAAGGAGGTACAGGTTTGGGTTTAGCTTTGGTTCAAAAACTTGTCGAACAGTTGCAGGGAAAAATTAAGGTTGAAAGCAGGAATGGCTGGACTAATTTTATCGTCACATTTCCTACCAACCCGGATGGAAATTAGTCGGTCATCAGTCAATTTTAGATTTTAGACTTCGGTATAAGGGTGCGGCTAGCGCGAGCGTCAAATCGCGCTCAGTCGAACGATTTTAGATTTTCGATTTACTCCACAGATGAATCTGGGAGCTTGAAAAACCCACATTCCGAACCCAACTGTCACGTGGGTGCGGGCGGGCTGTAAATTCCGTGGGATGGTCTAGCCAGAACAGATCGAGAAAGTATAAACCCACATTCCGCAGCCCCCAAGGGGCAGCGTAGGCGGATTGAGGGGGTAAAAGTGAATCATCGGAGATCGTAGTAAGTCAAAACACCCAAAAATCTGTGCAACGAGATCATCACTCACTTAGGAATTCCTAAAAAGTGACATGAGGGCATGAATTAAATCTTCTTCACCCATAAAACTTCAATAATCACACCATTACTAACTATTAATTACCAGCATATAATTTAAGAAATCTGACAATTATACATCACGGCTAAACCAACACTTAATTAGAGTTTGCCGAATAATTGAGCGCAAACCAAGAGCAGGAGCGATCGATATATTCAGGATCAATTTAGAATAACTTTTTGCTGCGTTAATTTTCTATGCCTATAAGTGTAGATTATATTCAATTTAAAAACAGGTGTTGTTTTGCCCGAACAAGATAAAAACACTTCACGGGGTGACAACCCCGTCAGAACATAGATAGAATCAATGACTTCGCGGGGTGACAACCTCGTCAAAAGCCCCGCCTCTGGCAGATTTACCTGACTTAACTTAAAAAAAGATGAGGTCGAAATTCTATCGTGGTCCCATCTAGCAATAATGTTCCCTCAATTTTACCAAATTAATCTAGAAAAACAACTTAAACCAGCAGAATACCTGGCTATAAAAATTTTAGTCTATCTGTTGCAGACCCAAAAACAAGTTAATATCGAATTACTGGCTACATTGATGCCTTATTCGATTTAATTTGAGAGCCGGAGGTACAACTTGCAAATTTTTCTAAAATTGGATTTCCTGAACATTTAAAATTGATAATTTCTGATACTAAAAAATTTTAAAATCCTCTTTTAAAAAGTCTAAACCTTTCAAAATAGCGATTAATCGCACGAAATGGCGAGCGCAAAATGTATTTATGCTGAGATTGATATGGGAGAAAAGAAGTATGCCATTATACAGGCTACTTCTAGATAAAAAAGGAAGTAGTAATATTGGCGAAAAAAAAGCTCTAATCACTTTTGTTTGAGAGTTACTGTCAGATGAAAAAATTATCATTTTAGGTGATAGAGAATTTGGTAGCATCAATTTGGCATAATGGCTGCGTGAGAAAAAAGTGAAGTTTTTCCTTATGGTGAAACAAGGGCGCTATATACAATAAAAAAATCTAATTTTATCCTCTTGTATGACATGGGGTTACTGCCAATGGAAAGCTTTTATTTGTCAGATGTAAAAGTTATCAAACAACAAGGATGTGTAACTTTTAATATTGCTGCTTATTGGCGCCGCAAATATCGCGGAAAACAGGATGATAGGGTATACGGGTTCCAACCCTGTTGCGTCTCTCTCCTAAACCTCTTTGTCACCCCCCAGATGCACGACAGCTTAGCATCGGGATTATTGATGATATCTCTATTTTCTACCTCTAAGTGAATCATGGTCAATCCATTGTCATCTGCGGTTCAGAAATTATATTTTTAAAACCGTAGATACAGGCAGATAAACACAGATTAATGTAGATGAATTAGATCTATTCCGGTTTTAGCCTCCGTGATTGTTGACTGTTGACGGGATTTTAATATGCCAATGCTACCGGAATTGATATCAGTTATGTTCTTCCTTTTTCCTTCTGCTATATCCCCTCTATCGAGCGCTACAAATGCCTGTGCTGGCAGTACCAACTACCAAATCGGAATTCAAAAGCAAATCTAAATCGGTGTCGGGATTAACAGCATACAAATCGACTTTATCTCGACCCAAAAACACCCCGATCAAAGTTCCGATTCCCGCACCGCCGAGTACCTCTTCAGTCGCGATCGCCCGATCGCCCGTAACACCTGCGATCGCCGCCGCTGCTGCTGCACCCAACGCCGTATTCTTAACCAGATTACCAACATTAACGCCCTTGGTAACAGTTTCTTTCCTAGTAATCACTTGCGAAGTGGCATTGAGAGGCACTCTGCTGCCGTTGATTATACTTAATTCTTGAGCGACAAACTGAACCCCCGAAGCAGTCGATCGCAATTCGCCGCTAATTTTCGAGCCTTCGGGTATCAGCACTTGGCCATTACTGCCCCTGATATCCGAAGCTACAGTCAGCGTAATCGGAGACTTGTCATTGGGGCCGAGCAAAATCTTGCCTTTTGCATACTCGATTGGGATAGTCACTCCCCTGGGAATTTGCACAGCAACAGACTCGCTAACATCAATCTTAGCAATGTAAGGAGAATTAATTGCTCTTGCTTGATTGCTACTCACTAACGTTTGATAGATAAAAGCCGCTACTTCTGCTCGCGTTGCTGACTTGTTAGGTTTGAGAGATTTAGGATTGGGATAGCTGACAACCAACTGTTTTTCAGTAGCAGCAGCAACGCTTTTGACAGCATAACTTTGAATCTCGCCCGCATCATTATAGTAGCTGAGAACATCTTGAAAATTGCAGGTAGGCTCATAGCCCATGCCGTTATTTAAAGCGACTACAACTTGAACGCGAGGAATCTGCTGTGCCGGCCTGAAAACATTGCCGGGATAGCCAGACATCCATCCCATTTCGTAAGCTTCGGCGATCGCCCCGCTTGCCCAAAAATTAGACGGAACATCGGCAAACCTTACAGCAGCGCGGGTTTTTGCCTTTTTCACAGAACGCACCATTGCCGCGAATTCAGCCCGCGTTACCGGTGCATCCGGGCGAAAACTGCCATCGGGAAATCCTTTGATAATTCCTCTTTCTGACAAATCTTGAATAAAATCTTTTGCCCAGTAGTTATTATTAACATCCGAAAAAGCTGTCTGAGCAAAAGAAGGCGCGGGAGCTAGCATCGGCGTTGCGGTTGCGGCAAATGTTCCCAGTGTTAATAAAACAGATGTACCGGATTTGATGCGATGTAATACAGACATTTTTCGATTCTCCAATTTACACAATTTTTTTATTGAGGAGAACTAAGCTTTTGGTAGGCGGATTTATTCTGCCCGAACTTGCTCTTTCCCTCACTTATGTAATCATTGTTGAATATTTTTATTTGTAGTGAGGGGAAGATACGGTCTTTTAAAATAAATATTTTGATACTCAGTGGGGAATTTTAAAATGCTTAAATTCCTTAAAATCCTTATGTTGCTTATCTTCCTTATCTACCTTGAACTTATAGAGTTCTGGATGCAGAACCTTTATATATGTAGGGGCGGTGCCAAAAGTGTCCGCCCTCGCTCGACTGGAGTAATAACTAATAACTAATGACTCATGACTAATGACTAATAGAGGCTAGCGGCTCCCAACTTGTCGCATCTTCAAATAAAGATTGATACCCCGCTGCATTGGGATGCAGCCCGTCTGCAATCAGGCGCGATCGCCACCAATCACTACCCCGATTTATCCATTTATCAAAAATATCTAAATAGGGAATGCCCCGCAACTGACAAGCTAATTTCGTTGCTTCCTTGTAGCGATATTGGTCAGCATGACTGTAATACAAACAATCTTGAAAAGGCATTTTACTTTCATCCACCGGCACCATCCCGACAAATATCACCGGACAAAGTTGTTGGGACAGGTTTAACAAATTATCCAAAACAGTTTTAAAATGTTCAAAATCAGTGTAGCTGCGCCCCGTCGGCGACTGCACTCTCGCCGAATCGTTGAGCCCTACGGAAAGAATAATCGCATCCGGGACGCGGTTTCTGAGCTCGCCACGCTGGCGAAACTCGTTTTCGAGGCGCTGGGCGACTTGATAGGTGCGATCGCCCCGAACGCCCAAATTGTATAAAACGTGTCCTGCACTCTCCGGTAACATCCACTGTCGGCGCAGTCTTTCTACCCAGCCACCGCCTACACCGTCGCCGAAACCGTAGATTAAGCTGTCACCGAAAGCAACCAATTTCAGGGGATGAGAATTTCCCCGATGCAAGTGACCAAAGGAATAGGCTGTTGCTGCCTGCATAAGCAATGATACTCAGTTAATAAATTATGAATCTTGACATACTAGACTAGAATGTAACATTACATAAAGTAGGTAGTCTCATGGCTAAGCGTCAACCCTTCGATTCAACTCAGCTAACCCGTCGCGCGGAAGAGTTGATTAACGGTGCATCCAACCGCTATCGGATTACGGTACAGGTAGCGAACCGCGCAAAACGCCGTCGTTATGAAGATTTTGACAATATGGACGACCATCAAATGAAACCTGTAATGCGGGCGATATTTGAGATGTCGGACGAACTGACTCAGCCGGAAATAATCGGAGATATCTAGGCTTCGGGAGTTTTGAGTTTTGAGTGGTGAATTGCCCAAAGTTTTTGTCAACTCAAAACTCAAAACTTTGTCAAACTAGACTTGGGTGCGGGTGACGAGAAACCCGGTTTATTCCTAGTTCCCTCGTTAAGAAACCTCTGATTTTTCAATAAAACCGAGTTAACGATCGTAAATCTTAAAATTGTAAACTAGGACATCTGCTTACGGCTAAGTTTATGAAATTATTCTATTTCTCAAATTTTTGTCAAAACCGTGAATAGATTAAAGCAGGGCTTAAGTTTTCTTTTTGTTACTTTGAGTGTGGCTATTTTCACGCTTTTGAGTTGGGTATTGGAATCGGGCGAACTGAGTCTGTCGGCTTTGGAACCTTCGCTGCTGCGGACTTCTGAATCTTCCTCTGTGCAGCGGGTGGCTCAACAATCTGCGCCGCAAGTGAGGGTGCAAGATGCGTGGAAATTGGTGTACGAAAAATTGCCGGATTTCCCGATCGAAAATAACTACATTTCCAAGGAAACTGGAAAAGTCGATCCTACCAATACTTTAGTCGGGCGGTTGATTCGATATCACGTATTTGTCAAAGGACGCCCGCCCAATTACCGCTTTGATTGGAAGTTAAGTTTAGCTGACTATCTGGGGGCGACTCCAGATTATTTGGTGGAAAGCGTTTATCCGGGAAAGGACGTTTTGCGATCGAATCCAATGGAACAGGATCGTGCTGCTATTCAGAGGTTAAATAGAGCACAGCGGGATGCTTTAGTTCAAGCTTTGGTTGATGTTTTTACTGAGAATTCCGGGCTTGGGCGCACACCTGCTGCGGGGGAAAAACCACAAGGGCGATCGAATTCGCCAGAGATACCGCAGCCACAGCCGGGAGATGCGAAGTTGCTGGCACCTTAATACTCAGGAATGCAGAAACCGGGTTTTTTACGGAAATATTGCTGTTGAGCCTTTAACACAGGTAAAAAACCCGTTTTCTTTCGTATTTATGAGTAAGTCCTACTAATCTAAAATCCAAAATCCCTCAATGGTGGAACGTGTAATTAAAACGGGTGTTGGGTGGCGTTTGGGATGGAACCCGGAGGCCCAGGAGTTTAAGGGTTTGGTAGCTGGCGACGGTTGGGCGATCGAACTCACGGAGGCTGAGTTGAACGATTTTTGCCGATTGTTGGGGCAATTAGCAGGCACAATGAGTCAAATGGCCTCTGAGTTAATGGACGAGGAAAAAATCGCCATTGAAGCCGAAAGCGACTTGCTGTGGGTCCAGGTGGAAGGATATCCAGAAGCTTACAGCGTGCAATTGATCTTGAATGCTGGCCGAAGGTGCGAGGGTTTTTGGCCCGTGGCTGCGGTTCCGACTTTGGTGCAGGCGGCAAAAGTTTTAAAAGTTTTTTGACTTTTTCGGGAATTCTATGCTAAGCTGTTAAAGCTGTCGGGGCGTAGCGCAGCTTGGTAGCGCACTACTTTGGGGTAGTAGGGGTCGTGGGTTCAAATCCCGCCGCTCCGATTGTGATAAAACCTTCTCTATGAGAAGGTTTTGTTGTTTTAGGCCGGCGACGCAGCTCTTAACATTCTCAATTAGGGGCATCCGCCCAGAAACAAAAATCAATCTCTGCTGCCAAACAGTCTATAGCTGTATCCTGAAATTCCAAGGCTTTGCGATTGCTTCGGGACCCTCACTCACAATGAAATTAATCAAAAAAAAATGGCGTTTGTACTTGACAAACGCCATTTTATAGAATTACAAACGCGGCGTCTTATCTTGTTTAAACGACGCTAACAATTCGCGAATTTGGTCGGCCGCAATCTCGCGCCCGCCCAAACCAAAAGCTAGAGCAATACCAACTGCGATCGCCCCGAGCAGCAGCCCGAAAGCCAAATTGACAATATCGCTGCCAATGCCCATCTGTTGCAGCGCCAAGGCCGAAACAAAGGCAATAATTGCAATCCGAGCCGCTTGGCCCAAAAGACGCGCTTGACGAGTTCCAGAACTGGCAATCAAACTAAACGCCAGATTCGCCAAATACAAGCCGATCGCAAATACCACCAAACCGGCCAGCACCCGACCTGCAACTAGGACAATACCGCTAACAATCGCCGTCAGCGCTGGAATTTGCAGCACGTCGGTAGCCGCCACCACTGCAAACAGCATGATGCCCACCTGCACCACAATGCCGACAAACTCAGAAGGCGTGCGGGCTGGAAGTTCGGGTTCCTGAAGAATCGTTGCGTCGGGATCGATCGAACTTGGCGGTAGCCTCAGCGACTGTTTCGGTGCCTGCACTCCCAACCAAGAAAAGACATTGTTAAAGCCAATTCCGGTCAGGATATTAGTAACCAAATCGCCTACCCAGCGCCCCAAAATGTAAGCAAGCGCCAGAATCAGCGCTGCAGTGAAGATTTTAGGAACCGCGCCCAAAATGTCGTTGAGCATCGCGATTGCCGGCTGCGAAATCGCCTGAATGTCCAAAGCGTTCAGAGCTGCGATCGCTGTTGGAATCAAAATTAAAACATAGACGATCGTCCCGACAATCCACGACAGCGATTGTCCGCCCGAAGTCCGCGAAATTCCAAACCGAGCGCCCAAACTGTCCGCCCCAGCAGCAGCCAAAAGATTTGTGACAATCCGCCGCACCACCATAGCCAGCAGCCAGCCGACAAACCCAATCAGCACAGCTTCCAGAATTTTGGGAATAGCCGCCAGAATTTGGTTGAGTAAATTATTAACCGGCAGCAGAGCCTGCTGCATTTCCAGCGAGTCGAGAATCAGCGGCAAAAACAGCAGAAAAATGAACCAGTACAGCGCATTCGCCACAGTATCGCTCAGCAGCAAAGGGCGCTCAGTGGGCGCAGCGCCCACTTCCTGATTCAAGCGCTCGTCCACGCTAAAAGCCCGCATCGCCCGCGATACGGCCATTTTGGCGACTGTTGCCAACACCCAAGCAATCCCCAACCAAATTAGCGCGCCGGCTAACTTCGGCAAGAAACCGGTAATTTGATTGAGAAAAGTATTGAGGGGTTGCGAGACAGCCGTTAGATTCAGGCGGTTGAAAAAGGCAATTAGGAAAAAGACAAAAATGATCCAGAACACCGCTGCGGAAATCCATTTTTCCACTTGCGGGGCTCCAGTTCCTTCTGGGCGGCCTGTAATCCAAGCAGCCAGCCGATTGTCGATCGTAGTCTTCTTGAGCAATCCCCCGACTACAGAAGACACGAGGGCTGATACTATCAAGCCAATGAGCAGGATACCGACGGCCCAGATGAGATTTTCAATGTTTGAGCCCTGAATGAAATTGTTAATTCCACGTTCTGCATCTGTCAGCGGATTCCCGGGCTGGGCCTGGGACAAAATGCGATCGGACAACGCCGCTATGGGGCCCGATATGGGTTGAGTTATTTCTTGCCAAGTTTCATTCATTTTTTTCTCAGGTTAACGTCAGATTTGACAAGGAGAAGACGAAACTTTAATAATAGTTCCAAAAAATCTAGACATCGCCTAAATTTAATGTTTGTACACTTTTAATCGTACTGGGTTAACTACAAAACCCTCTATCGAATTTTGGATCGGCCCATCTCCGAATGATTTTGGGCCAATATTCCAAGAACCTTTCACATCGGCATTTATGAATCCTCCTGTTTTGGTTCTGAACAATCATCTTTTTAGCCTACTGCCAATGTAGTCGGAATGTTGTTAAATTGGTTCCAAATCCAAAGCTGAACCTTTGGATGTGTAACTCTCCTCAACTCACCCAACTTGAGTTTCCGCAAGTTGTCCTTTGTACTGCAATATTTTCCGAAATCGGCGCTGGGGAATACAGGCAAAATTTTGATTTTTAATCAAACCAGTATTAATCCCCTTTTTAAAATACTGGTTCCCGCCTATAACCAGCAAGCCCATTTGATGATTGACGAATTCTTTAATAATTGCGGAACGCGTCGTGTGGAAGTAATAATCCACTTTACAGTTAAGATTGTGCCAGCATTTTGCAAGTTTTTTACTGTTTTT
Source organism: Microcoleus sp. Pol14D4 (assembly GCF_036701245.1). NCBI lineage: Bacteria > Bacillati > Cyanobacteriota > Cyanophyceae > Oscillatoriales > Microcoleaceae > Microcoleus > Microcoleus sp. Pol14D4. Next base: position 10,597 of record NZ_JAUBQM010000019.1, on the reverse strand, counting down.
TTGCGCTGTGGGCAGCAATGATTTCAATGCCGGTGAAACTTGATTGCAGTATTGATTGGTTGACTTAACAGCCCGTCCGTCGTAGATTGTGGGTACTAATCCAAGAACATTGTAGGTTAATGTTGCCAGATTGTTTAATCCTAAATCTAAGGCAGCTACTCTCTGATTAACTTGTAAAGGCTGTTCTAACTTCTCATAGAGCACCTGGACCCCATAACAACATACTTGGGGAACAATCCGGATTTCCAGAATGAAGATGACTTTTGAGCGCAACCAAATATTAGTACCAGAGGGGCGAACATAGCCTTTTTTTAAGGCTCTTTTGCTGACAGCTTGACAATTAAATACAACTAGATAGCGCCCGTCCTCTCTTTTTCGCTCTCTTAAACCTTGATAATGAGGGATTTTCGGTGCTGATTGAAATTTAGTTGGGTCTTTCTGATAGTTTCCCACCCACAGATAATAGCTAGTCCATGCTTTGAGGACTAAGCCGAGCGTGGTTTGTGCTACTTTTGCGGGCAGTGCTTTGTAATCAAGACTTGTTTTAAGCGCGCGCTCAACAGCCAGAGCGTTTGTTTCTTGGCTGGCGAAAAAGTTTTGACGGTAGATGTAGTTAGCTCTATTGTAAAGATTTTTGCACTGCCAAGAAAGTCGATCGGCTTTTCGATAAAACCTATGATTTGGTTTAATGACGTGCCTTTCGACTAGCTGCATAGTTGGTATATATAGTTTAATTCAAGATGATACACTGTATTTATGAGTGTGTCAATCTTTTAATTTCTGGAAAAATTGACGGTACAAGTAAATAAATGACTATCAAGTAAACAAAGTTTTGTAATACCCTTCTTGTTGCAGGTTCTCATGTCAATTCGTCAAGTTTTCGAGCAATCCATTGAAATTCGCGCTGCTGCTACTCTGGTGGAGCAGTGTATAGTCGATCGCACTTTAATGCACAAGTGGCTCAATCCCCTGCTGCGCTGCGATCCCCAGGGCGAATGGGATACTGCTGTAGGAAGTCGCAGCTTGTTTATCATAAAAATTCCAGTTTTGCAACCCACTTTGGAGAGTGTTGTGTTGGAGCGACAACCCGGTTTAATTGTGTGGGGGTTTGACGGATTTTTCAAAGGATGCGATCGTTGGGAATGCCAGCCGCAAATCCAAGGAACTCTCTTGATTAACCGCTTTGAATTTCAAATTCCCAATCGTTTAATTAGATTTGGTTTCAATCGCTTTGCAGCCCCTTGGACAGAAAAAGATATGAAAGACCAACTCCGCCGCCTCAAGCGGGTAGCCGAGCAATTATCTCAAAAAATGGGTAGTTTATAATGAGTAAGGGGTAATGGGGAACTTTTACCCTAGCGTAGCCGAAGTATGGGTAATTTGTAATAGCTGAAAACCAATAGCTAATAGGAAGAAAAGCACCAACTTCCCAATTCCCAATTCCCCATTCCCTCAACTTGAGTTATTTACTTCGCACTTCCCGATGGATTGGGCTGACAAATCATTTCTCTCGCCGAATTCACGGCTTGATTAGCCGTATTTTGTAAAGCCGGGGAATTCTGATACAAAGCTTGCAAATCTTGCACATCTTTAATCACTCGCTCGTAGATCACCATCGCTTGATTGCCGTCAACTTCTAAGGCAGCAGGGCTGTAGTTTTGCATCACTTCAATCAGCGATATTTTGCCATCTTTAGAAGCTGCGACTAAAGCATCGCGGAGTGCCGGCGCGCTTTGCAGCCGAGTTGCCGGCGCATAAGCAACCTCCCCCAATTGTTTGAAAACAATTTCCCCAAAATAAGTGCTTGCCAGCCGCGCTACTAATTGAGAATCTAAAGGCACTTCTCGCGTTAATATTTCGCGCACCGACTCGGGAGTTTGTTTCGCAAGACTCAGAACGCTTTGCAGTTGAGATGATGCTTGACCGGTTTGTGCAAAGCTTTGCAAGTCGCTCATCGGTAATGTTACGTCAACAGCACCGTATTTTACGGTAACATTATCTAATGCAGAGGCTTTGCTACTGTTTAGGAATACTGCACTTGTTCCCAGCAAAAGCGCCAAACCTAAAGATAAAGACTTTGACATTCTTTTGGTTAAATGGGCTGACAGCGGTTGCATTCCTTTGAGATAACCTTGTTGAAGCTGAAAGTTCATGAGTTTTTGCCTCTTTACGTCAAAATACTTTTTAGATAGCTCGTCTGTGCGGGTATCAGTGCGGGTATCAGTCGGGAAAGTCGCATCGGAATTTCCGTAAATGACCTATGATTTTACAGTCAAGTCAAGCAAATTCAACCTATCAAAAGATAGGTGTTAATTGGGAATTAATATGTTATAGTTAACGTTTTGACAATTTTAGATACCTTTGCAAAAATGATAAAAGCGAAATTTGGTCGTCGGGCAGCAGTTTATTGAATGTCACTTTGATGTCTTATAGTGTGCTGTGCGACATATAGCAGCGAATTTAAGTTCAAAGATCTAGATCGAGCCGATCGAGCAATTGGCGAATTATAGCAGCATCCTCAGCATTCGGAGCATTTTTCAGGTATAGTTCCAAATCGTGGCGCGCTTCGGCAAAGCGTCCCAGTTGATAATATAGAATTCCGCGATCGCGTCGTTCACCCAGCGCATCGGGAAACAGCAGCAAAATCCGTTCGATCGCCAAGAGTACCCTCACAGCATCTCGCCGCTGCAAGTAAATCGCCTTCAGATTTCCCAGCATTCGCCCCAAAAAATGTCGGCGACTTACCGGGGCGAGAAAAGTCGGCTGCAACTTCATAGGTTGGCCGTAAATTTGAGAAAGTCTCCCTTGACAATCTTCAGGAAATAATATCTCGCCGCCATTAAACGCATCAACAAAAATACCAGCATCTTCAAAATCCGGTCTAATTAAAAAATGTCCCGGCATCCCAATTCCCACCATCGGAAAATCAATGCGCTTAGCAACCTCCAAATACACCAAAGATAAAGAGATCGGGATGCCAGTACGGCGATCGATCACTTCATTCAAAAAGCTATTGCGGGGGTCGTAATAATCCGCATCATTGCCCGCAAACTGCAACTCCCCGTATAAATAGCCGTTAATAGTTTGAATAATCCGCAGCGGATAATTCTGTGCCGGCAGGCGTGAGCGCACTTCATCTGCGATCGTGTCGAGAGCGTTGAGATACTCCTCGGGTTCTAAATTCGGGTATTCTTCCAAAGCCATGTAAAGGGCAGCTTTCGCCAGGTCGATCGAGCCATCCGGCTGATTTATTTCTCGATAAAAGAGTTGTCGGGCGATCGGAAAATCCATATTTATGATTTATTTGATTTTAATTGACATTTTATACGAATATCCAGTTGCCCAAAAAAATATTAAAAACATCTCTCTTCTCTTCCTCTCTGCGTTCTCTGCGCCCTCTGCGGTTCAAAAAAAACAGTCTTGTATGTAACGCGCACCTTACAGATTAACTTTTAACCTTCAAATCCCGTGACTTTTGCCAATCACCCAACTGCGGCGGAAAATCCGAGCCAGAGTCGATTCTTCCAAAGCAAAATAGATAGGACGGCCGTGAGGACAAGTGCGCGGATTGCGAGTTTGCTGCCATTCATCCAACAAATTTTGCATTTGCGAAAGACTCAAAGGAGTACCGTTTCGCATAGCACTACGGCAAGCAGTCGCAACTTGAGCCGCTTGTAAATCTGCGACTTTACTTAGCTCAAAAAGCGCAGCCGCACAGTCATCTCGATCGGCTAACAATTCAGGAACTTCGCGGGCAGCCCATAGCTGTTCGCCAAAACTTTCTACTTCCAAACCCAAGCGGGATAAATTCTCAATTTGCAGTGCCGATAATTGACTGAGAATGACTGGTTTTTCTAGACATTTTAGCTGCCAAGCCGCGCACAACTGCTCGTACAAAACGCGCTCGTGAGCGATGTGCTGTTCTATCAACCACATTCCGCTCGGATGTTCCGCAACAATGTAAGTATTGTGAACTTGAGCGATCGCCCTCAATTCCATCAATCCTATTTGATTAGCTTTTTCCTCTTCGCCGCCGTTGTCATTCTGCCTAGCCGAAATCCCGACACTGTAAGCACTTTTTTGTTCCGATGCCTTCAGCAATTTTCCCACTCGTTCGGGAATTGGGGCAGGCGGCAAAACTTCATCGTTGAGGTGCAAAGCGCGAGCAATTGCCGCGCTAATTTGTTCTTGCCAAAAACTCGGATCGTGCAGATAAATTTCCACCTTAGCAGGGTGGCGGTTCCAGTCGATTTCCGAAGGGGAGATTTGCAGGTGGACAAAACATACGGGATAGCGATCGCGCGGACAAGTGCGGGCAAAAGCGCTGAGAATAGTTTGCTCTAATTCGGGCGATCTCACAACTCGCCGATTTACCCCAACTTTCACCCAATCCGGCCGCCTGCGGTGACAGCGATCGGGCAAACCAATTACTAACTCCAAACGCTGGGAATTGGACATTTGGAATTGGGAACTGGCAACTGGCAATTGGTAATTAGACTTAACTGTAGCGCCAACAAGTTGAGTTTCTATCAATAAAGTTGCTGCTTTCTGATTTTGAGGACTCGCAGGCAAATCTAACTTTAAATACTGCAAATCGCACGCTCGCACACCGCGCACGAATTGAGGTAAAAGTTGTTCCGCTGTGCTACCAGGAGTTACGTGCAAACAAGGCGTGTTTCCTTGACGCAACTGCCAATTAACGTGCGGGTGACAAATAGCAATTTGCTGAAGAGTTAATTGGATCGATCGCATTTGCTGTGCGGGCGACAAAAAACTGCGGCGCACAGGCCAATTGCCAAACAAATTATCAACAGTCACCACCGTACCCGGAGCGATCGCCGCTGTTTCCACCTCCACAGCAACGCCTGCATTGTTGTAAATCACCCGCCAGCCCGATCGAGCATTTTCAACTCCCCCCTTGTTACAGGAAGATTTGGCGGGGGTTTGCGCCGACTCTCGATTTTCCGAAAAATCCCCCAATCCCAAATCATTCGATCGGCTCAAAACCTCCAAACAGCCCAACTGAGCTAAACTGTGCAAAGCTTCCCCACGAAATCCCAAAGTATCAATTTTGTAAAGGTCTGCTTCAGTGGTAATTTTGCTCGTACTGTGAGGCGAAGCCGCCTGTCGCAAATTTTCCAGATCCATTCCCGTACCATTATCTGCAACTTGCACCCGCCACTGTTCCGGCCAGACAGAAACAACGATGCGAGTTGCACCAGCATCCAGAGAATTTTCAACTAATTCTCTTACCGCTGCGGCGATCGAGTCAATGACTTCACCGGCTGCAATTAAATTGATAACTTCTGTGGGTAAGGTTTGAATAGTAACTGGCATCAAATTTTTAGCAGTTCGTTCATTCAATTATACTTCATTCTGTAACTACTTGCACAGTATTAGGACTTACGCTCTTAAACCCGGTTTATCAGGTAGTAAAATATTATTTTGTAATAAAATATCTACTCATCAACCAAGTCTCTGAGAGTTACTGAAAAAGTCCTAAATATAATCTTCGTACCGACTTAAATTTGATCTGCTAAAGCCATAATTTTAGGCAGGCGGATGTAAAAAGTTGTGCCTTTACCGTCCTCTGAGTCATAAGTAATTTTTCCTTTGTGAGACTCAACGATCGACTTAACAATCGCCGTTCCCAAGCCAGTACCAGTCCGCTTGCCATAAGTCACAAACGGTTCAAATAACTTTTCCTTAATTGTCGGCGGAATGCCCGGGCCGTTATCATAAATACTAATTTCTGCCCACTCCTGACTTTGTGTCACCGCAATCTCTATCCGACCCCCTCTGCCGCCAAAAGCCTCAACAGCATTCCCAACTAAATTTTGTAAAACACGCAAAATCTTATTTTCATCCGCTTCCACTATGACTTCTGTCACCCGTACTGCTAAATCTACTTTTGCTGCTTCACAATAAACTCTGTTTAACTTTTCAAACTGTTGCAACGTCTGAATTAGATTAATGGGTTTTTTATGTAATACAGAATTACCGCGCGAAAACTCTAATACTTCTTCAGCCATCCCCAACATTCGCTGAACCTGCAATTGAATAAGTTCGCACCACTCCTGAGTGTCCTCATCTTCGTGCATTTCTTTGAGCATTTCAATGGAGAGTTTAATTCCGGTAAAAGGACTTTTGAAATCGTGAATAATTGTACTCACCATTTCTCCAACCAATACCATTTTTTGTTTGTGTACCAACTGGCTAACATATTGATCTGTGGTATCCCGCAAATTTTTAGTAATGAAACTAAACATTTGCAGTACCGAACTGCCTTTAGCAAACTGGAGAGTTGTTATGAGTTCTTTACGGCCTATTTTCGCCAAAGTCGAGCCTGCAACTGCCACAGCTCTAGCACTGCGTGGCTCTCCGTCTAAAACTCCGAGTTCGCCAAAATAATCGTCTGGCTTAGCCACAGCAACTGTTTGATATTTATGGTTGTCAATCCGCTTGCTAAACTCGACTTTACCTTCTAAAACTAGATAGAAAAAATCCGCTGTTTCTCCTTCTTCAAAAACCAGGGTTTCCTCATCAAAACTCTCCAAAACAGCTATTTGGCAGAGGTGAGCAGCTTGCTCTGGTTCAAAATAAGACATAAATCGATGAAATGCCAGATCCATGTTAAGATACCTGAAACTTAATTGAAACAGTTTCTTTCTTCTATTTTCGCCGATCGGGATCGGTACGTTAATCAAATACAATATTGGTTTAATCTGCCTCTATTTTCTGACCTCCCAGGCTTGGACGCAAGGATCGGCGTCGGGATGCAGAGCCAGACTAGCATAGCAGCAGCAGTAATCTCACCGCAATTCTCAGTTAATTGACTAAAATACATAAATATTGTACTATTTTTGAGATTTAAATTAGATCTGCGGGTGGGTTCTCCTGCCACCTCAGAAGATTTTAACTGTAGAGATATCGTGTAATTTAAAAGCCGCTCGACCGAGTTTACAAAAATTAACGATCGCCCGATAGAACGATCGCAGCATTCTGCCCGCCAAAGCCAAAACTTAAACAAACCGCATTTCTGACAATAGCCGATCGCGCACAGCGAACAAAATCTAATTCAAACCCCGGTTTTGTCATTCCCGCGCAAGGCGGCAACATCTGATATTTAATACTCATCAAACAAAAAGCCACGCCCAAAGCTCCCGAAGCTCCCAAAGTATGACCCGTAGCCCCCTTAGTCGAACTAACAGCAACTCCTCGGTTAAATAACTTCTCAATTAACAGTGCTTCGTGTCGGTCATTTAAATCAGTTGCAGTACCGTGAGCATGAATAAAATCTATATCAACCGCCGCTAAATTGCTCCGTTTCAAACATTGATTTACCGCCGCGATCGCACTTTCCCCCCCCAACTCCGGCGCATTAGCATGGCAAGCATCATTTGTCAAGCCAAAACCGGAAATTCGACCGTAGATTTTAGCACCACGACGCCTTGCCAACTCGGCAGATTCTAATACAAATAAAGCCCCACCTTCACCGAGAACAAAACCTTCCCGATTTTCATCAAAGGGATAGCACCCATTGTTTGCCAAAGCACCCATCCGGCTAAATCCAGCCAGTGTCAGCGGTGTGATAGGCGCTTCCACAGCACCTGCGATCGCCCGCTGACACTCACCAGTGCGGATTAAATCAACAGCACGGGCGATCGACCAAATACCCGTCGCACAAGCAGCCATCGGTGCCAATACCGGCCCCGTCGAACCAATTGCCCTCGCCGCTGCGATCGCCCCCATGTGAGGCAAAAAATTCACAAATCGGTAATTGGGAATCGGTAATTGGGAATCGGTAATTGGGCATTCCCTTGTCTCTTGCGACTTCCCTCTTCCGAATTCCCTCAGACTTCTTCCAACTTCCGTCTTTCTTCCATCCGTTACATCCGTTACATCCGTTGCCGAACTTCTTGCGCTTGCCAACAGTTCCAAATTTGCCTGGAAGCCGCGGCTAGAACCGATCGCAATTCCGCAATCAGGCAAAGGCAAAGTCAAATTAGCATCTTGCACAGCATCTATTAAAACCTGCCGAGTTAAAGTTATTAAATCGACAGGTTTTGTTCCTATTAAAGCCAAAGGTCGCCGTTCAAGTTCTATAAAAAGTTGATGTTGCCGAATTCGTGATTCCCCAGACAACAATCTTTTCCAGCTACCATCCAGAGTCCCTAAAGCAGAAACCAGGCCTATTCCCGTAACAACAACATCCACATCTGCCCTCAGATTCCCAAATTTTTAGTCATTAGTCATTAGTCATTAGTCATTAGTCATTTATGATTGGAACTAATTATTAACTACTAACCAACGAGCAACGAGTGATATCATTTCCGGTTGCATCGGAATAAGAAAATCGAGTCAACCTCAACAGTCAACAATCATCTCGATCGTGCAACCGGAATTAATATAACGAGTGACGAGTGAGGACTGACTACTGAACAGGCTTAAAATTTTCCAAACCCTGAGTAACAGTAGCTTTATCTATTCGATCGCCCGCTTCAATCTTATCAACAACATCCATCCCTTGCTTCACGTACCCAAAAACCGCATAGCTGCCGTCCAAAAACGGTACATCGGTCAAAGTAAAATAAAACTGAGAAGAAGCCGAATCAGGACTCTGCGATCGAGCCATAGCAACAGCCCCGCGACTGTGTACCAACACGGGTTTCTCCTTAACCCCAGCTTCTTCTAGCGTTTGGCTGTAAGTCGGATTGGCAGCACCTTTAGCTTTAATTTCCAGAGGAATCCTGCGTTCGGTAGAAGTTTTTGGGTCAATAAAACCCCCAGTTCCCAGTCGCGCTGTAGGGAATTTAGGGTCTTTGCCCTGGGGGTCACCGCCCTGAACTACAAAAGGCTGAGGTTCCCGCACGACTCGGTGAAAAACCAATCCGTCGTAGACACCTTTCTGTACCAAATCGACAAAATTGCCCGCAGTAATTGGCGCATTTGTGCCGTCGAGTTCGATCGTAATTGGAGCACCTTTAACCGTCATTACCACCGTTGCTTTTCCTTCCAATCGTGGCAAATTGCTAAATTGCGAACTCGCGGCTACAGCAGCAGGAGAAGGAGACGGAGACAAAGAAATATTTTCACCCGACGCCGGATTCGATGTCGGAGTCGAGTTTGCCACAGGAGAACTACCGCATCCTCCGACAAACAACGCGCCAATTATTAAAAGTGAGAACAACCACCGCTGAATTTTGACTTGCATTTGCATTTGTATTTTCACTTTCACTTTCACTCAATGATGTAAGGGGCGCAATGCGCACCCTAAACTTATCGATTTACCAGGGATAATTTGCACCGCTTCGTGCTCACCCAATATTTATCGATTTGGTGCGCATTGCGCACCCTACGAGACATTACCAATCTAAAATCGAAAATCAAAAATCCCTAAAGTCCTTCTAGGGGAACTTGCAAAAATCGAGCCAATTCGGCCGCTTGATTTTCCACTTGCGACAAAGCAATCGGCTGTCCGACTCTAGTCAGGGGAAACTGACGGCGGTCTTTGAGCTTAAGATAAATACTGCGACGGGGACTGAGACCTTCTTTAATGTCCACCCGCACAGATTGCACGTCCGATGTCTTGCAAGTAAAATCAAGCTTGCGGTTTTTGCCGGGAAAACCCCAGCGAAAGATCCGAATGTTACCAGTTTGTCGATCGAACTCGTTGTAACCGCCACCGACATCCCAGAGAATAGTCAGCCACAGGTAAAGCGCCAAAAGTACGCCACAGACACCGTAGAAACCCATCGCAATGCCTTGGGGGATGAAAATGAGCTGAGTCGGGTCAGCAAAAGGCAGCAGGTTAACGTGCAAGTAGCTGGAAATGCCCGACAGCAGGAAACCAGTCCCTCCAATGCTGACCACCGTCGCCCACCAGTAATTGCTGAAGCGGCGGGAGCCCAAAACCGGGTAGCGCAGGACAGGATCGATCGAGGTCATTGTTTTTGCAGTCATAAAATTAAACAGCCTTAAAGCCAAATCTTAATTCAATTAGCCCACCGAGCGTCACGCTTCGCTGACGAGATCGCGATCGACCGATCGGGATTGTGTATCAACACCTGCTAATTATGTTGAAAAATTCTGAACTTCTAATATATAGTTATGTTAACTTTAATTAGAAACCTTGGTCTTTTAACAAGCAAAAGGATTTTACCGCAATGACAATCGCAGTCGGACGCGCCCAGACCGAAAGAGGCATATTTGATGTACTCGACGACTGGCTCAAACGCGATCGCTTCGTCTTCGTAGGCTGGTCTGGCATCCTGCTATTCCCCTGCGCCTACCTAGCCATCGGTGGCTGGTTAACAGGCACCACCTTCGTCACATCCTGGTACACCCACGGTTTGGCAAGTTCCTACCTCGAAGGAGCCAACTTCCTCACCGTAGCAGTTTCCACCCCAGCCAACAGCCTCGGACACTCCCTGCTGTTCCTGTGGGGCCCCGAAGCACAGTGGGACTTCACCCGCTGGTTCCAACTCGGCGGGCTGTGGACATTCGTCGCCCTCCACGGCGCCTTCGCACTGATCGGCTTTTGCCTGCGTCAGATTGAAATCGCCCGTTTGGTAGGCATCCGTCCCTACAACGCCCT
>NZ_JAUBQM010000190.1:0-1590 GCF_036701245.1 Microcoleus sp. Pol14D4 | reverse complement strand
TTTTAGGTCAGGGAGTTTTTTCATTCCTCTATCTAATGTCTATCTCGTTCTCTTGTCAAGGGGGTTGAGCAATTACGGATAAACACTTCTGGATTACTTCTAGACCAACGGCTTCAACTACATTAATACTTACCTAGATATTTATTACCAGGCAGATCCTGGTAACGAGAAATTTTCAATTAGTAGGGTGCGTTAACGCCGTGTAACGCACCGCCAGCCTCATGCACCATTTGACCTAAGTAAAAGATTTACCTGGATATATTAGCTCGCGCTGTTTCTTGGCACGTTGAAAGAATGCGCCGATCGTTTGAGCTAATTGTGCGAATAGAATGCAGATTTGTTAGCTGAGTATTGACTTCAACTGTTTGAACCTTTCCGGCTGAGATTGCCTTCCCGTACAGTGTATTTCCCTGAATTGTACCAGTGAAGCACGCAAAGTCCGATCGCGGCGCGTAGATTGCACCAACGACGCGATCGTTCTGGCGTTGAAACACAATATAGTTTTGAAGAACTTGGTTGGGCTGTGGCGAATCCCCGTACAGGTAAATACCATCTGGCAAAGCAGCAACATTAGTCTTAGATGGATTTTGTTGTGCTTGAAGCGGTTGTTGCTGAATGCCAACACCAATTAGTGTCAGAGGACAAATAAAGGCTGTTGCCAGTAGTTTCCATTTCCTTTTAATAGATGCAGGTAAAATCATTACTGCTTCTCCTTGCGCGTCATCTAACATCTTAAAACAGTCTTCTCTAGTTAATATCTCACTCAGGTTATAATTTCGCTATGCTAAAATCAGCCGATTGGTATAGATTCTGAATTTGAAAGCTTGCGCTTGTTTAGCACCGAAAACTTTATTTTCCCTTGTCCTCCAAGTACCTGAGCTGATTTTGATAAAATTAGAGCGGGCATAGTTTATAATCCCACCCAAGAAAACACCTATCTAAGGTTGATGCCGATGCTTTCACGGAATTAGAGAAGTTTTTGGCTAAGGAACCTGTAGCGCAAAGCTAGTTGCTAGGGTGAGCGGAAACACTCCGCCCACCCTTCCCAATTCACCGGGCGCTAACTTTTTGTTTGGTAGAGCACAAAACATTCTGGATAACTTCTAGAGCAACAGCTTTAACTACGTTAATACTTACACTATTACCCAGTTGATGATAAGCTTTATCATCATTAGGATGCAGAATAAAACTATCGGAAAAACCTTGTAACCGCGCCGCCTCGCGAGGAGTAATCCTGCGGACTCGGTTATGAGAGTAAACTCCTAATCTATTAGCATCACTGGCAACAATTGTTACCGAAATCTTATGCGGATCGAGAAATTTATAGACTTCAAAGGAAAAGTTACCTGATACAGGTTTGTACTGATTGTTGTTCCGTTGCAGGTACTTTTTTGTTACCAAGGAATCCAGAATTTCAACGAGATTGGGATGAGCAAAAAAAGTAGCTATTTGCTCTTTAGTTAATAGCTTGCCATCTTGGTCAGCTCCAAATTCTTTATTGCGCCTTTTCAATCAGGGCTATTTCATTCTAAATAATTCCTTGAGTGTGTTAAGACCAAAGCCAGCAAGTCGTTGAGCTTGAGCCATATT